>JBHEOF010000016.1:21600-47023 GCA_046261715.1 Bacteroidales bacterium | reverse complement strand
GCCGAAAAACTGGGTGTAAAATCTTCGCCCACTTTATTATTTTACAAAAAGGGACAGCAAACAGGCGACATGCTTATTGGTGGAATAAAAAAAGCAGATATCGTGCGTAATCTGGATGCTATGCTACCCGAAGAGAAAGTAAATAAAATAAAATCGGAAATTAAACCCGTTGTAACCCATACCGATGTAATTGTGTTGGGTGGAGGCCCCGGGGGTATGGCTGCCGGTATTTATCTTGCACAGGCCAAAATAGATACTGTAATTGTTGATCAGGCTTTACCCGGCGGACAGGTTTCTACCACTCACCAGGTTTCCAATTATCCAGGTTTTATTGAGCCGCAGCAAGGGTTTATGTTATCGCATTACATGACTGAACAGTCAAAAGCAGCAGGAGTTAAGTTTAAGGTTGCAGTTGACGTTAACAGTGTTGATCTGATAAATAAAGAAGTTGTTATAGATGGATTTGAAACCATTAAGGCGAAAAAAATCATAATCTCAACAGGTGCATCACCCCGATATTTAAATATTGAAGGAGAAAGGGAACTTTACGGACAGGGTATATCTTACTGTGCAACCTGCGAT
Organism: Bacteroidales bacterium; assembly: GCA_046261715.1. GTDB lineage: Bacteria > Bacteroidota > Bacteroidia > Bacteroidales > UBA7960 > SKVR01. The sequence continues at coordinate 46,441 of JBHEOF010000016.1, read as the reverse complement.
GCCAAGTATTTTCATGATAAAGAAGTGATAATTGTAGGTGGCGGTAACACAGCTGTTGAGGAGTCAGAGTTTATTTCAAAATTTGCATCTAAAATAACCATGATTCAACAGCTTCCTATGTTAACTGCCAATAAATCAGCCCAGGAACGTTGCTATGCCGATCCAAAGATCAATGTTATGCTGGAACACGAGCCCCGCGGTTTTTATCGCAATGGTTCAGGAAAAATGCTGGTAAAGGTAGAGGATTTGAAAACCAAAGAGGTAAAAGATCTGGAAACTGAAGGAGTGTTTGTTTTTGTTGGAATGAAACCCAACACCGACATTATCAAAGATCCTTTGGAAACCGATGACTGGGGATATATTAAGGTTGATGATGAAATGCGTACAAGCATTCCGGGAGTGTATGCCGTGGGTGATGTAATAAGCAAGAAATATCGTCAGATCACCACAGCGGTTGGAGATGGAACAATAGCTTCCATCGCATGTACAAAAGAGATTGATAATTAAAAGAGAAAACCGGCAGAAATGGTCTCTGCCGGTTTTCTCTTTTTATGAACACTGAGAATTTATAGTGTTCCTTTTATTTTTTCAATGTTCTCTTCTTCATTACCATGAAATGAAGTGGAATTCAGCAGCACTTGTCCTGAAGATTCCCTTTTATTATAGAAAATCTCAATATTTTCCAGCTCTTTGAAAAAATCATTGCCAGTATCAGCATAAATGATTTTAAATTCGCTCAAATTCTCTATGCTCATAATGTAATCATGGGTATTTGTAATTTTCAGGTTTTCGGTGGCATTGAATTTTACATCATAGAATCCTTTGATTTCATCAAGTAGTTCCGTTCTTTCCCTGTTGGATAGGTTGCCTAAATTGCATTCAATATAAAACAGCTTATTTTCATAAAAATGAAACTCTGTCATGGCTGAAAATCCACGATAGCTTTTTTTATATAAGAGTATTTCTGTCTTAAGAAGTCCTTCCGATTGATGATCAGCAAGTGGTTTTAACAATTTTCTTTTTACACTTTTGGTTTTCGATCCGAATTTCAGATTGTTTTGAAAATTGATTGTTTTTTCTGTGAAGTTGTTCAGTTTTTTTCGAACTGAATCGTAAAACTCAAGGTACAAATCAATATCTTCATATTTCTTTGCCAGATTTCTATGATGAGAATCAAAAGGAAAGTTCGGTTGGTTTATTTTTGACAGAAAAGGAAACTCAATAGCAATTCGTTGAAGGAACTTTTGTAACATTTTAGATTAAATCTGTGTTTGGATTAATATTTCGCAATTTTAATTTTTTGATATTTTCACCGGCAAAAATAAATGTATTTTGTCATTAAAACCCGGGGTTTATACCTGTATCTGAAACAGTGGTAATATTTTACAAAGAATATTGGTGAAGTATCTGATATATTTGTAGTTATACAGGATGTAAGTTGTTGAAAAAAATTTTGAATTATTCATTGTGGTAGGATTCACCTTTCATAATCGTAAATGCTCTGTAAAGCTGTTCCACAAAAAATAACCTCACCATCTGATGAGAAAAGGTTAACCGGGATAAAGACAACGTGTGATGTGCTGTCTTTTTGAGCGACTCATTAAAACCCCATGCTCCGCCCACAACAAATATGAGTTCGCGTATGCCGGTATTCATTTTCTTTTGCAGAAACTTTGAAAACTCTGTTGAACTCATCTCTTTCCCTTTTTCATCAAGTAAAACTATACAATCAGCTTTTGATATATGCTTAGTAATGAGCTCAGCTTCCTTTTCTTTAATAATTTCCGGTGCAAGTGATGCACTTTTTTTTACAGCAGGAATTTCAATAATGGAAAAGTTGATGTAATGCTTTAGTCGCTTCAGGTAAATATCAATACCCTCTTTCAAAAAATTGTTCTCTGTTTTTCCGATGGTTACCAGGGTAATTTTCATATTTTGGCAGGTAGGGGTTTGATTTGAATGCAATTACAGGCTTAATGATATTTTATATTCCTGCATGTATTAATCTGCCCGAAAATAAGCATTTTTGCGTAATCTGAATCCTTGAAAAATCATTAACTTTACATTTTTCAAGGTATATTTATTTTTAAGAAATGCCTGTTTTCTCAGTTGCCCTGTTTTTTATTTTTGTGGCCGGGTTTTTGATAACAAGCTTGTACGGAATTCTTTCCGGGTGCTTTTAACAACTATTTGAGATGAAAAATTTTGGTTTAATATTTCTGATTTTTACCCTCGTTTTCTTAACAGGAGTAAATTCCGCTTATTCTCAAAAGAAGCCTGCTGAAGTTGCAAAGGAAGTTTCCAACGCCATAAAAAATGGCAATGCCCGTGAAATAGCAAAACATTTCGGGTCAAATGTTGATCTTAATTTCCCGGGAAACGAAGGTACTTTCAGCCGGAACCAGGCTGAACTTATTTTGCGTAATTTTTTCCAGGGAAATGCACCTGCTTCTTTTTCTGTGCAGCATGAGGGGTCATCAAGAGATGGCTCTCCCTATGTTATTGGTAACTATCGTTCAAAAAAAGGGGATGCCTTCCGCGTATACTTTCTCATAAAAAATATTTCGGGCAATACTGTACTGCATTTGCTTCAGTTTGAAAAGCAATAGGTAAATACATAATTGTAATTTACTCTGTTACGAAAAATGACGATTGTAAGATTTCATATATCTTTACAGTCGTCTTTTTTATTATGGAAAAAATAGAAACAATTATTCAGCTGGCTCTGCAAGAGGATATAGGCAGTGGAGATCATGCCACGCTTTCGTGCATTCCCGGTGATGTATCAGGTAAAGCTGAACTACTGGTTAAAGAGCCTGGTATTGTTGCCGGGTTAGATGTTGCTGAGATGGTTTTCAAATTATTCGATGCCGATATAAAGTTTCATCCTTATTTCAGCGATGGTTCTAAAATTCAGCCGGGTAATATTTTATTTGAAGTAGAAGGAAAAGTGCGATCTATACTGCAATGCGAGCGCCTTGCACTCAACTTCCTGCAGCGAATGAGTGGAATAGCCACCCGCACCGCTTTTTTTGTTTCGTTAACAGAAGGTACCAAAGCACGTATACTGGATACCCGGAAAACAACACCAAATTTACGGATTATTGAGAAAACGGCTGTGAAAACCGGTGGAGGTGAGAATCATAGAATGGGCCTTTATGATATGATCATGATAAAGGATAATCATATCGATTTTGCAGGAGGTATTTCAAATGCTCTTGACAGGGTTCATGAATACCTGCCGGGTAAAGGATTGGATATAAAAGTAGAGATTGAAGTACGCGATATGGATGAGCTCACAGAAGTTATAGCCGATGGCAGGGTAAACCGCATTTTGCTTGATAACTTTTCGGTTGAAAAACTGGGAGAAGCTGTCCGGTTAGTAAATGGTCGTTTTGAAACAGAAGCTAGTGGCGGAATTACTGAAGATAATATTCGACAAGTAGCCCTTTCGGGTGTTGATTTTATTTCTGTGGGTGCACTTACGCATCATGTGAAAAGTCTTGACATGAGCCTGAAAGCATCATTTTAACAAAAAGGGCTTGATTTAAATCAATAATTAATTACAGTTTTTATCTTTTACAGGTATTATGTTCACGGTTGAAATAATCATTGTACTTATAGTCCTGTTACTGGCCATTGTGCTGTTTGCCACAGAAATCTTTTCTGTAGATGTGGTAGCACTTATCATTATGGCCACATTGATAGTAAGTGGTGTAGTAACCCCTGCTGACGGGGTTTCGGGTTTCAGCAATTCTGCTACAATCACTGTTGCTGCGATGTTTATACTCAGTGCGGCCTTATTTAAATCAGGTGCTGTAGTAGGTTTGGGAAATCACCTGGCTATGCTTTTTCAGAAAAGTTTCTGGCTTGCTATTATAGCTACCATGATTGTAGTCGGACTGGTTTCAGCTTTTATTAATAACACCCCGGTTGTGGCTATATTTATTCCTATTTTGGCCGGTGCAGCGGTAAAGTCAGGCAGTAACCTGGGTAAAATGCTGATGCCATTGTCATTTGCATCTATGTTCGGTGGTTTATGCACACTCATAGGAACATCAACCAATATTCTGGTCAGCGGTATAGCCGTAGAACATGATCTTGAACCCTTCGGTATGTTTGAAATGACTAAAATGGGATTGTTGTTTTTTGCTGTTGGTATAATTTATATGGTAATAATAGGTATAAGGATAATACCTGAAAGGGGAAACAACAAGGGGCTGGTCCAGAAATTCGGAATGGGTGAATATCTCACCGAAATTGTTCTGGAAGGATCTGCACCATCTGTGGCTAAAAAGATCAAAAACTCACCCCTGGTAAAAAATCTTGATATTGATATTCTGGAGGTAAACCGTCAGGGGCAAAAGTACTTTATGCCCAGTGGTGAGCTGGAATTAATGAAAGGTGATATTTTAAAGGTAAGATGTGATCTGGAGAAAATAAAGACATTAAAAGAAAGGGAAGGCATAAAACTAAAATCTGATGCGAAGTTTCGGGATAAGGATATGGAGACGGAAGGCCTTACACTGGTAGAAGCTGTTATTGCGCCAAACAGTCAGTTTGAAGGCCAAACCGTAAAAGAGGTAGCCTTTCGGCAGAGATATGGTGCAACAGTGTTGGCTATCAGGCATAGAGGGGAAATTATGCGTGAAAAGGTGGCAACAACGGTTCTCAGGTCAGGAGATACCCTGCTCATAGAAGCACAAAAAGATAAGCTTGATTTTTTGCGGCAACTTCAGTTGCAGGGTAGGAATACTTTTCTTATTGTATCTGAAGTGGGATTTCCTGATTTCAGAAAGGATAAAATATTTTATGTTACCGGAGCAATCGTTTCAATAATATTACTGGCTGCACTGAATATTCTGCCCATTATGGTTGCAGCTCTTTTGGGTTGCATATTCCTGATTGTTACGGGCTGTATTACCATGGAAGAAGCTTATCGTGCCATCGACTGGAAAGTAATATTTCTGCTTGCAGGAGCAATGAGTCTCGGAATTGCCATGGATGAAAGTGGAGCTGCAATATTATTGTCAGGTTTACTGATAGATGGTGCCGGAGCCTGGGGACCCACTGCAGTAGTATCATTTTTATATCTGATAACGGTTATTCTTACCAGCGTAATGAGTAACAATGCAAGTGCTGTTTTGCTTGCCCCAATAGCCATTGCAGGTGCTGTTGCTATGGGCGTGGATGCACGCCCCTTTCTTATGGCAATTACTTTTGCTGCTTCATCAAGCTTTATGACTCCCATTGGTTATCAAACCAATACCATGATTTACGGCGCAGGGGGATATAAATTTATGGATTTTGTTAAAGTTGGAGGACCACTTAACCTTATATTCTGGATTTTAGCTACTTTTATGATACCCTACTTTTTCCCGTTTTAATCATTTTAATATGGAAACGCTTAAGTCTGTATACAAATCCGTTATGGAATTTCTGCAATATCCTGTTTTCCCTCTTGGTGAAACCGATGTTACTCTCGCATCATTGATTTATTTGATTATTTCTTTGTTTCTGCTCTTCTTCCTCTCGGCAAAGTTCAGAAACCTGATTCAAAATAAAATATTGGTAAGATATAACGTTGATGTGGGCGTAAGGCAGGCAATCAGCACCATTATCCGATATATCATAGTAGTTATAGGGCTGGTTATTATCATACAAAGTGCAGGGATTGATCTGAGCTTTTTCACTGTTCTTGCAGGTGCTTTGGGTGTAGGTATCGGTTTTGGTTTGCAGAATGTTACCAATAATTTTGTAAGTGGATTGGTCATACTTTTTGAAAGACCTGTTAAGGTGGGTGATCGTATTGAACTTACAAATAATTCGGGTGAAACCATTAATGGCGATGTAATTAGCATTTCAGCACGTGCATCAATTATTCTTACCAATGACAATATTGCCATAATCGTCCCCAACTCCAACCTGATTTCCAATTCAGTGATCAACTGGAGTTATAATGATCGAAAGGTGAGATTTAATTTCCCGGTTGGTGTGCATTATAAAGAGAATCCTGAGTTGATCAGGAAGTTGCTTCTGCAGGTGGCAGAAGAAAATGAAGGAGTTCTGAAATCACCCCCACCTGACGTATTGTTTGAAGATTTTGGCGATAGCTCTCTTGATTTTATTTTGCGTGTATGGACGTCAAGATATATTCAAAGGCCGGGAGTGCTCAAAAGTCAGCTATATTATTCCATTCACCGGAAATTCAAGGAAAATAATATAGAAATACCTTATCCACAGAGAGATCTTCACCTGCGCAGTGGGTTCGAGCCTATACAAAACAGAATCATTAAAGAGTGAATGATTAACAGATTGTAGTGTAAATGGACATATTTCGTTTCAGTATTTTTTGTAATTTGGCCGCTTTATTGGGTTCATTTAATATTCAAAAGCTATGGAAGCAAAGAGTTTACCTCATTTGTTGGAAATAAGTACGGAAAAATTTGGGGATAATACTTTTCTCTGGGAAAAAAAAGAAACAAAGTATAAAGGCTTTACTTATGAGCAAACCCTTGACAGGGTGAAAAAGTATGCTGCAGGTTTAGTGAATATTGGATTGAAAAAGGGCGACAGGGTTGCCCTTATTTCTGAAGGGAGAAACGATTGGGTAATAAGTGAACTGGCAGTTTTATTCTGTGGTGCAATTTCTGTTCCCCTTTCTGTGAAGATAGAAGAAGATATTGATCTTATTTTCCGGTTAAAACATTCCGGTTGCAAAGGTTTGATTATTTCAGGCAATCACCAGCATAAAGCCTTTCGCATTGCCGACAAACTTCCCGATCTTGAGTTTATGATTATGCTTGACGGGAAGGATTACTCTAACGGAAAAGAAACACCCGACTGGCAAAAATTGAAGTTTCCACTGCAAAACATAATTGATCTTGATCATTTACTGGAGTTGGGAGAAGAATTTCAACAGAAAAATCCTGATACAACGGATACTATAAGTAAAAACCTGCAACCCGATGATTATGCCAATATTTGCTACACATCAGGCACAACGGCAGATCCCAAAGGTATAATACTTACCCACAGGAATTATCTCCATAATATGTTGCAGGCTACTTCGATCTTTGAAGTACCTGAGTATTACACTTCACTGCATATTCTTCCCTGGGATCACTCATTTGCTCATACAGTGGGTATTTATACCATGATGTTCAATGGTGCCAGTTTTGCTTCAGTAAAAGTGGGAAAAACACTTAATGAAACTTTACGCAATGTTCCTGTGAATATTAAAGAGGTAAGACCCTATTTTCTCTTGAGTGTTCCTGCTTTGGCCAAAAATTTCAGGAATAATATTGAAAGAGGTGTCCGCGAAAAAGGTAAAGTGGCGGAGTGGTTGTTTAATTCAGGTTTAAAACTGGGTTATGCATATAATCAGTTAGGTTTTAACAAAGGAAAAGGGTTAAGGATCTTTATCAAACCCCTTTATAAACTCTTTAATAAGATCCTCTTTTCTAAAATACAGGATAATTTTGGTGGAAGGCTGAAATTCTTCGTGGGGGGCGGAGCTTTACTGGATATTGAATTGCAACGATTCTTTTATGCAGTTGGTATTCCCATGTATCAGGGTTATGGCTTAACAGAAGCGGCACCGGTAATTTCGTCAAATACACCTGATAATCATAAGTTGGGTTCTTCGGGTAAGGTGGTGCCTTTTATGGAACTGAAGATTGTTGATGAAGACGGAAAAGAAATGCCGGTGGGCCAGCAGGGTGAGATTATCGTAAAGGGCGATAATGTGATGGCAGGTTACTGGAACAATGAAAAGGCAACATCAGAAACCATACGTGAGGGCTGGCTATTTACAGGCGACCTGGGTTATCTTGATAAAGACGGTTATTTATATGTATTGGGAAGAAGTAAAAGTCTGCTGATAGGAAGTGATGGTGAGAAATACAGCCCGGAAGGAATTGAAGAGGCAATGGTTGAAAAATCTTCTTTTATTGACCAGGTGATGCTTTATAATAATCAAAGCCCCTATACAACTGCACTGATTTATGCAAATAAGTCAGCTTTGTCAGGATGGGCTGAGAAAAATCATTTTGATCCGCTGACCGAAGACGGCCAGAAAGCATTACTATTAAAAATACAATCAGAGATCGACCGGTTTTTATCTGGTGGCGATCTTGATAAGTTATTTCCCGCAAGATGGTTGCCGGCAGCAAGTTTTATACTTGATGAAGCTTTTTCTGAGCAAAACCGAATGATCAATAGCACCATGAAAATGGTAAGGCCCGCAATCACTGAAGTATACAAAAACAAGATCGACCTCCTTTACACTCCTGAAGCTAAGGATATATGTAATCATGAAAACATGAAAAGCATTGAGCGATTATTTTCAAAGAAATAAACTAACGGATGTGCTCTGATTGCTGCATCATAACAGGATGGAAAACAATACTTCACCGGATAGTTTTACCCGCATTTCTATTAATGATTATACGTATGATCTGCCATTAGATCGTATAGCGGATTATCCGCTTGAAAAGCGTGATCATTCATCATTGCTTTTATATAAAAACGGAGAAACTGAAAAGAAGATTTTCCGTGATATTCCAAAGATACTTTCCCCAAACGGATTGATAGTGTTCAATAATACAAGGGTAGTTCAGGCGCGACTGCTTTTTGAAAAAGATACCGGGGCCTGCATTGAGATTTTTTGCCTTGAACCTGCAGGTGAAATTAAGGATATTCAACTCGCTTTTCAGCAAAAAAAACATTCATCGTGGTTTTGCCTGGTGGGAAATGCAAAAAAATGGAAACAGGGTACACTGGTTTTTATTACCCGAAACGGAACAAAACTAAAAGCTACCAAAGGGAGTAGCTTAAAGGACGGCTATATTGTACATTTTGAATGGAATGATGAATTTCTCTCTTTTGCTGATATTCTGGATGAAGCCGGCAAAACCCCGTTACCTCCGTATATAAAACGAAAAGCTGAAGAGGATGATAAAACGCGGTATCAAACAATATTTGCCAGGCATTCAGGCTCAGTTGCAGCACCCACAGCAGGGCTTCATTTCACTGATCAGGTAATGGATGATCTCAAAAATAAAGGTATAGAAACAACATACCTTACCCTACATGTGGGTGCAGGTACATTCAAACCCGTATCATCTGAAAATATGAAGGATCATGAAATGCATAATGAGCAGATCATGATTAGCCGCCACACCTTGCAATTGCTGAAGAAACACTGTAATGGAGATATTATTAGTGTAGGAACCACATCTCTTCGCACGCTTGAAAGCATATACTGGCTGGGAGTAAAGCTAAAGCAGGGTTATACTTTTGGTGATGAAGGTTTTTCAATAAACCAGTGGGAGCCTTATGAAAACCATGATAACAATTTGCCGGAGCCTGCCAAAGCGATCAATGAAGTTCTGCATTATATGGATAAAGCGAATATAGATGACATTCATGGAGAAACCTCTCTTATAATTCTTCCGGGTTACGATGTAAAAATGGCAAATATTCTTGTTACCAATTTCCATCAACCACGAAGTACATTGCTGCTGCTTGTTGCTGCCTTTGTAGGCAACGATTGGAAAAAGATATATAACTTTGCCTTGGCAAATAATTTTCGTTTCCTTAGCTACGGCGACAGCTGTCTGCTTTTTAAAACTTAAAAGTTAAAAACCAAATGCTAAAAACTTATCAATCCTAAACCCCTAAACTTCTAAACTTCTAAACCCCTAAACCTCTAAACTTTTAAACTTCTTAACCTCGACCTTAACCTTAACCTCAACCTTTCCCCATGCCCACAAACCCCGACATCTTCGGTCTTGCTTTCCGCGATTATCTTGATGGCCAGAAAGATGAAGAAATTCTGGTAAAAATTGATCTTTTCGATGATGAAAAACTTCCGGTAAGCTATTTTTTCCGTTCCTATGATCAAATGCCCGAATGGGAGAAGGTAGTGCTTGATGAATGCCATGGAAAAGTGCTTGATGTGGGCGCAGGTGCAGGAAGTCATGCACTTTATTTACAGGAACTGGAATTTGATGTTACAGCAATTGATGTTTCACCCGGAGCAGTTCAATGCATGCTTTCACATGGAGTGAAAAATGCATTTGAAGCTGATTTTTTCACCCTTAAGAATGAAGAATTTGATACCATTCTTTTTCTCATGAATGGGGCAGGTATGGCGCAAAAGATACATCGGCTTCAGAAAATGCTTGAAAAGGCTGCATCTTTGCTTAAAAACGATGGCTCTATTTTTATTGAAAGCACCGATTTGCTTTATATGTACGAGGATGAAGATGGTTCTGCGATGATCAATCTGGCAGGTGATTATTACGGAGAAGTGGTTTATCAGCTTGAATACAAGAACTTAAAAGGAGAACCTTTCCCATGGTTGTTTGTTGATTATGAAAATCTTAGTTACATTGCAGAACTGGCTGACCTGGAGTGTGAATTGTTTTACAGAGGCGAACTTTTCAATTATATTGCCAGGTTAACGAAAAAGAAAACTGCGAACTAACAACTTTCCATATTTATACATGTATTTGAATAAGAATCCATTCCAAACTGAACTTACAGAAACTTCTGATGGATCTCATACTTTGAAACTTGTGGGAGCCGATGAGCAGTATCATTCACTCAACGGAGCAATGCAGGAATCGGAGCACGTTTTTATTCAGGCAGGATTCAATTCAGTAATTGAAAAAGCAGGCTCTGTAAATATTCTTGAAGTTGGTTTGGGTGCAGGCTTAAATGCTTTACTTACATTAAAAAGTTCTGTTGAATTGCAAAAACAGGTGTATTACGATGCCATTGAAGCCTATCCGTTGGAAAAGGATTGGCTTAAACGTTTGAATTATACTTCACTGCTCAGAGAAGACTGGTTTAAGGAAGGATTTAAACATATACATGAGGCACCTGATAATACATTTTTAAACATCAGAGAAGTTTTTCATATCCGTTGCTTCAAAAAGAAGCTTGAAGATGTTGAGTTGGCAAAAGAAAAATATGACCTGGTGTATTTCGATGCCTTTGGCCCTGATACGCAACCTGAACTCTGGACAGCGGAAATATTTGATAAAATTGGAAAAGCAATGAGATCCGGTGCAGTATTAGTTACATATAGTGCCAAAGGAGCGGTAAGAAGAGCAATGAAAGAAGCAGGTTTTGAAGTGAAAAAAATCCCTGGCCCGCCGGGCAAAAGAGAAATGACAAGGGCTGTGAAAATATAATATATGGAAATCAAAAAATTCAATATAAGAGTTTACGGTATAGTTATTTTTAAGCAAAATATACTGATTACCGATGAGTTTCGGCTGGGTATGCGCATGACAAAATTTCCCGGTGGGGGGTTGGAGTTTGGTGAAGGTACTGCTGAGTGTCTTGAGAGAGAATTCAGGGAGGAAATCGGGCAGAATATCGAAATAAAAGAACATATTTACACTACTGATTATTTTCAGCCTACCAGGTTACTGGAAGAACCCCAGCAACTTATCAGTATCTATTATCGGGTTGAATTAAGAGATTATCAGCGTGTACCGGTTTCAAAGAAAGCTTTTGATTTCAGGGAGATAAAAGATGGTGCCCAGTCTTTTCGCTGGATAACTCTGGCTGATCTTAAAAAGGAAACGCTCACATTTCCTATTGATCAAAAAGTGATTGATATTGTAAAAGAAAAATATATCAACAAAGGAGAGTGATTTTCCTTCCTGAAAACCAGTTATTTACAAAAATAAAAAGGGTAGCTGATTTTTTCAGCTACCCTTTTGTGTTGAGCGGAAGACGGGACTCGAACCCGCCACCTACAGCTTGGAAGGCTGTCGCTCTACCGGATGAGCTACTTCCGCTTATGATTAAAAGAGTGGGGGGGGAAGGATTCGAACCTCCGAAGGCGAAAGCCAACAGATTTACAGTCTGCCCCATTTGACCGCTCTGGAACCCCCCCGGGTTGTAACCAAAATTTAAATGAACGAGCCGATGGAGGGATTCGAACCCCCGACCGTCTGATTACAAATCAGATGCTCTGGCCAACTGAGCTACATCGGCAATTGCCTTGTATTGATTTTTCAAGGATTTTTTGCTTTTAAAACAATAAAGAACATGAAAAAAGCAGACCCTTTAAAAAGGTCTGCAAATGTACGAAAGATTTAAAAACTACCAAAAATTTATTTCTTTTTTTTAGGAAATTGAAAAAATCAATATTAACTGACCTTTTAGAGCCCTTTTACTTTTTCTTTATGTCGTTTGATTTGTTTTTTTAATGCATCGACTGCACTATCAACTGCTTCTTCAAAACTTTTTGCCTGTTTTTTTGCAAAAAGATCATTGCCTGGTATATTGATACGAATCTCTGCAATTTTATTGTCATTTCTTGATGACTGATCCAGTTTTAGAATAACATCACTGCTAATAACACCATCAAAAAGATTACTTACTTTGGTAACTTTTTCATGGACGAAGTTTTCCAGTTTAACATCAGCTTTAAAATGCAATGAACTAATCATAACTTTCATATGAAATCCTCCAGGTTTATGCCTTTGGGTGGGCTTGTTTATAAACTTTTTTTAATTTCTCAACCGTATTGTGCGTATATACTTCTGTTGCACTCAGGCTGGAGTGCCCCAAAAGTTCCTTTATAGCATTTATATCTGCCCCTTGATTTAGCATGTGAGTAGCAAAGCTATGACGAAGAACGTGAGGACTCCGTTTGCCAACGGTTGTATAGTTGCTAAGGTAAAAATTTACCACGCGATAAACAAATTTGTCATACACTTTTTTGCCTTTATTTGTAACAAAAACATCCTCAGAAAATCCGGCACCAAACAATTCATTCTTGGCTCTCAAATACTTTTGATAGGATTCTACCAGAGGATGAATCATGGGTATTACCCTTTCCTTATTTCCTTTTCCTTTCACTTTAATCCGTTGGGATTTTACATCAATATCTTTATGTGTAAGTGAAACCAGTTCTGCTAATCTTATTCCTGTAGAATATAAAATTTCCATTATAAACCGGTCTCTTAGCCCGGGAAAATCTTCGCCAAAATCAAAATTTTCAAAGAGCACTCTCAAATTTTCTTCCGTAACAAATACTGGTAATTTTTTCCCTACACGAGGTGCAGAGACCTTTTCCATAGGGTTTTCGGTAATTTTATTCCCATATTCGAGAAAATGAAAAAAAGATTTAAGAGACGAAATCTTCCGATTTACACTTCGGGGTGTATTGCCTTGAGCAATAAGACCTGATAACCAGGCTCTGATTTGGAACGCCCGGGCTTCTGAAGGACTAACCTTGAATTCATCGCTTAAAAAGCTGGCAAATTGTTGCAGATCAGTTTTATAACTTTTAAGCGTTTGGGGTGAATAACGCTTCTCGAACTCAATGTATCTATAAAACTCTGCTAACTCCATAAAAAAAGAAGAAACTTTTGCTAATATACCATAAATTGATACAAGAAAACAAAAGTTTCTTCGTTTTTTTCAATCCTTCCCTAAACCGATCTTTACTATATGTCAGCCTGATCTCTGAGCTTTTGAATATATTTTGCTTTTATCTTCTGCTCACGCTTAACTATAGAAGGCTTGGTGAATTTTTGCCTTTCACGTAACTCTTTAAGAGTTCCTGTTTTCTCAAATTTCCTTTTCAGTTTCTTTAAGGCTCTGTCAATATTTTCGCCTTCTTTCATGGGAACGATAATCATGTGTACCTCTTTCTTTATTATGTTTTTGAGACTATCTTTTTATTTATTTTTAAGTACTTTGTTTTTAACGGGCTGCAAAATTACAAATAGATTTTTATTAATCAAATAAAAAAATAAAATTTAATGGAAGATAGTCAAAAGATGTGGGTTAGAATAATCATAAACCTATTCCTGAATCGCTAATCGCTCTCGGAATTTACGCTTCGCTCCAACAACCTATCATCCTACTTCATTTTTCGTTCCAGGAAATCAGTCATCTGCCGGTATAGATGAAGGCGAGTGTTGCCTCCGGCTATACCATGGTTGTGATTAGGATAGATCATCATTTCAAAATCAACATCAGAACTGATAAGCTCTTTAGCCATCTCCATGGTATTCTGGTAATGCACGTTATCATCTGCCGAACCATGCACAAGCAAGTAAGCACCTTTTATTTTATCTGCGTGATTGATGGGTGAGTTATTGTCATATCCATCTTCGTTCTCCTGGGGTGTACGCATATACCTTTCGGTGTAAATTGTATCATAAAACCTCCAGTTAGTTACCGGTGCAACAGCAATTGCTGCATCAAAAACATCGGCTCCAAGTGCAAGACAAAGAGAAGAGAGGTATCCGCCATAACTCCAGCCAAATATTGCCATTCGGTTGCCGTCAATGTAACTCCGCTCTGCAAGTTGCCGGGCTGCTTCAATCTGATCCATTGCTTCATACTTACCAAGTTGCAGATAAGTCATTTTTTTGAACTCTTCTCCCCTACCGCCTGTTCCGCGGTTGTCAACCGATACAACGATATAACCCATTTGTGTAAGCATCTGAAACCAGGCACCGTTAAAGGTATTCCACCGATGTGTAACAGTTTGCGAACCAGGACCCCCGTATACGTACATGAATAATGGATATTTCTTATCGGGATCAAAATCTGCAGGTTTCATCATCCAGCCGTTAAGTCCTGTTCCATCCTCCAGTTGTACAATGAAAAATTCCGGTTTTACGTAATTGTAGTCGGAAATGGTTTGGTAAAGTTCATTATTATCTTCCAGTAACCGCAGTTGAGATCCATCTGATCTGTTAATTGTAAATACCGGTGGTGTGGCCAGGGTTGTAAAGCTATTGATGAAGTATTTATAATTTTCAGAAAAAGAAGGAGAATGCCATCCGGGCTGTTCGGTTAGCTTTTTCTTACTTCTGCCTTCAATATCTGAAACATACAAATGATTTTCCATTGGACTTTCTTCAAAAGACGTATAATATATAACATCGTTTTCTTCATCAACACCCATAAAATTATTGACATCCCAGCTACCCCGGGTAATTTGCCTGATCAGTACACCATTTGTATTATAATGATACAGATGATTGAAACCACTTTTTTCACTTGAGATAATAAAAGATTCTTCATCTCTCAGGAAGGTAAGGTCATCGGTAATATCAATATAATATTTGTTTGTTTCTTCATACATGAGAGCGGTGGCACCAGAATACGCATCTGCCAGCAGTATTTCAAGATGATTTTGATGACGATTCATACGAAATACGGCAAGCTTAGCAGGATTTCGGGTCCATTTGATGCGAAGAATATACTGGTCTGTTTCTTCACCTGTATCAACCTTTATATGTTTTTGTTTTTCAAGATCGTATAAATAAATACTCACGTGAGCGTTGCTTTCTCCTGCTTTTGGATATTTAAACCGATAATCAGAAGGATAGAGGCTACCATATAAAAGCATATTAAATTCTTTCACATGTGTTTCATCAAAGCGGTAGTATGCAATTTTTTTGCCATCAGGCGACCACTGAAAACCCTTTGTAAACCCAAACTCTTCTTCATAAACCCAATCAGTAGTACCATTAATTATTTCATTGTACTTCCCATCGGCAGTTATTTGATATTCAGCTCCGGATTCAATATCTGAAATAAAAATGTTGTTATCTCTTACAAAAGCAACCTTAGTTCCATCCGGCGAAAAATCAGGAATTCCTTGTTTCCCGTTTTCAGAGAGAGATATGTAAGTTTTTTCCGAAATATCATAAACAAAAAAATCCGATACAGATGAATGTCTGTAAATGGATTCTGTATTAAAGGCCAGTAAAATTTTATCTTCCTGCGGACTGAAAAAGTAATTGTCAATACGGGGTGTTTCTCCGTTTTCATCTAATAAATCGCCTTCAATATCCAATAAAGTGCGAACAAACTCACCGGTACTGTATGCATAAATATTGATCAGATGATTGTTCTCAACCCTGGTGTAATGTTCACCATCAAGCATACTTTTACCCAGACGAATAGTTTTTGGCACAAATGTACGTTCCTTCCATATGTTTTCAAGAGTTATCTGTGTGAAGGCAGATTGACCAATGATAAAAAAAATAAGATTTAGTAAAATTAAAATTTTAAGGGAATGGGGAAATAGTTCTTTTTTCATTTTAATTGCCGGAATTATAGATTAATTTCTATACATAAATATAAAAGGAGAGCTGTCACGCCAAAAATATAACTTTTTTGAGAAAAATGATAAAAATGATTTTAACAGGTGGGTGAAATAATATTTATTATAATTTCTGTAAGAGTAATTCAAATAAAACACAATTCGATTTATTGCTGTAAAAATTCTATTTTTACGGATGCTTATTTTAGCAATTCTGATATGTCAAATTCATTTTTGTATAAGCTCAGGATCTCATCGGTATTAAGTGTTTCCACCTTTTCGATTTTATTGCTGTTGGGCACATACCAAACTTCAGCAAAAAACCCGAAAAGAGTATAAAGCTTTACATTGAAATAAAGAAATTGCCTGGCAGCAATTTCATTTCCATGTTCGAAAACGACGTAAACTTTTTCTTTTAAAGGGTATCTGTTAAATTCTTTGGCATCCATAAAATAAGCAATAGTTATATCAAATTTAATTAAATCCTGATATTGAAACAGAGAAATACAAACTTATATTATTTTTACTTTATGCAAATTAAAAAATATATTCCTAATATACTGACATTAATTAATCTTCTGTTTGGTAGCATTGCCATTGTGTTTGCCTTTGAAGGCCTGTTTCATTTAGCTGCCATATTTTTAGGTCTGGCAGCATTTTTTGACTTTACGGATGGCTTTGCAGCCAGAGCTTTAAATTCATACAGTGGTATAGGAAAAGAGCTTGATTCGATGGCAGACATGGTGAGTTTTGGATTTACACCGGCCGTAGTAATTTTCCGTTTACTCCAGGATGCATCAGTAAATTCAGCAATTTGGGTATCCAATATTAATGTATTACCATTCTTAGCCTTTTTTATAACTTTATTTTCTGCACTCAGACTTGCCATTTTTAATGTTGACACACGGCAAAGCGAAATGTTCATTGGGTTGCCTACTCCGGCCAATGCAATTTTAATACTGTCAATTCCTTTTGCAGTGCATTATGGCTCAGCCGAATCAATTTGGCACTCCCTGTTTTCTTCTATACTTTCAAATGAATGGATTTTAATTGGGCTAACATTGTTTTTGTCATATTTCCTGGTAGCTAATGTCACATTGTTTTCACTGAAATTCAAAAACCTTAAGGTATCTGACAATCTCGTTCGCTATGTTTTTTTAGCAGGATCTGCTATACTTTTGATTTTTTTACGTTGGTTTGCCTTTCCTTTAATTATGATTTTTTATATAACTTTATCAATAGCAGAATATCTGGCCACAAAACTGAATAAATAACTTACAGTTTTGGGAAAGTACCATTTTTGACCATTTAACTAAACAAATTAAAGGAAGTTTTTTAAGAAACATATTGAATTATGGCTGAATTTCATGAACTGGGAGAAAAAGGAGAAGACCTGGCGACAGCATATCTTCAGAAAAACGGATATAAAATTCTTGAAACAAACTGGAGAAAAGGATCGCTTGAAGTTGATATTATAGCGCAAAAAGATGATATCCTTGTTATTGCAGAAGTAAAAACCCGTAGTACCAATTATTTCGGCGAGCCTGAAGAGTTTGTTACCAAAGTCAAGCAAAAAAATCTGATAAAAGCAGCAAATCTTTACATTCAGTTTAACAATATGGATACTGAAACACGATTTGATATTATTTCTGTGCTAAAAAAAGGGGACCAACATCAGATTCATCATATCGAAGATGCATTCTATCCTACTTTGTAAATAAACATTAGATTATTCCATTTTTAATAAGCAGCAAACAAATTCATATAGAACTTGTTGTACTTTATTATTTTCTTCATAAAACTGAAGTTTTTAATATTAGTTATCTTCTTAAAATAAAATGTTTAACAAATAAAAGTACGAGAAATGGAAAACAAAGAATTACAAGAACAGGAAGTAGTAAGATTACCACTAATTGGCGACCCTGCACCTTCATTTAAGGCTAAAACCACGATGGGTCCTTTAAATTTCCCGGAAGATTACAAAGGAAAATGGGTAATTCTTTTTAGTCACCCGGCAGATTTTACCCCCGTTTGCACCACAGAGTTTATGACATTTGCTGTAATGCAGGAAGAATTTCGTAAACTTAACACCGAATTGATAGGATTGTCAATTGACAGTATCTACGCACACATTGCATGGCTTAGAACGATAAAGGAAAAGATTGAATTCAAGGGCATGAAGGATGTAGAAGTAAACTTTCCTTTAATTGAAGATCTTAAAATGGATGTATCGCGTAAATTTGGAATGGTACAGCCCAATGCATCAACCACCCAGGCAGTACGTGCTGTATTTATCATGGACCCCGAGGCAAAAGTTCGTGCTATCCTTTATTATCCGATGAGTACCGGCAGAAATATGGACGAGATAAAAAGAATGATCATTGCCATGCAGAAAGCCGATAAAGAGCAAATTGCAACTCCTGCCAACTGGCAACCAGGTGATGATGTTATTGTACCTCCTCCGGGTTCATGCGGAACTGCAAAAGAAAGAGTGCAAAATCAGGATGAAAACACCTATTGTCTTGACTGGTTTATGTGCTTCCGCAAAGAAAGTAAGTAATCTTTTTTAAAAAACTCAAATAAAGCGTCCTTCAACATGAATGGACGCTTTTTTTATGTTTTTTTCTACCTTCTCCCATGAAAACATTCTTTACATTTTACCAAATAGTATATTTTCCATGCTTACTTATCAACAAAATAATTGCAATTGATATATTATTTTTTATTTTTGTAGAAGTTTCAAAATTCAATCTATTAAATCAACAAAAACTATTGCTTATGAAAAAACTATTGACAGTTTTGATGATTGCCTTTATTGGGATTATTTCCACCCAGGCAAATACATCCTACCACCTGGATGATGCAGCCATAGATGATATGTTCGCTAAGGCTGAAATGGTCGAAATCAACTATATGGAGCCTCTTGCCCCACTGGCTGATATGGGTTATGCCGATCAAACCTTTTTTGCGCAAGAAAAAGATCCACTGATTGCATTTTTACTTAGCTGGTTTCTGGGCGGTCTTGGTATTCACAGAGCTTATATGGGAACTTCAACGGGAACCATTGTAGCTTATATCCTTACAGCAGGTGGTTGCGGTATAGTATGGACCATTGACTGGATTATGCTGCTTATCGGTGTAATGAACGATGATATTAGTCAATATGTCGATAACCCGAAATTCTTTATGTGGTAGTTCTGTTCAAATTCATAAAAAAAGCCTTGTGCCAAATTCGCACAAGGCTTTTTTTATAACAGGCCATTCAGGTATTGTTTTTGCTCATTGCTTAAATTAGTATTATACTTTAGTTGATATTCATAATCAGTTTTTATTTCATTTGCCATTTCAGCCTTTCCCTGCAATATAAGTATCTGGTAATAATGGTATAAAAAGATCAGATTTTCAGGATACTTCTTTGCCAGGTAGTATGCATGATTTAGTGCTTTTCCGGGGTTTTTCTCAAGTTCAAGGTAAATTTTCATTAAAAAATAATGCGCTTCAGTTCGAATCACATCATCATCATTATGGGTAGCAAGTTTTAACTGTTCTAAACCGGTTGGCATGTTACCCCGGGGGTATATTAACGAATAAAAAGCCAGAAACGGATATTGCTTTGCTCCGTAATCTGACAGATAATTATATAAACCTGAAGTAAGATTGAAATTCGGATATATTTCTTCTCTTCCCAGTGAGATGCTTATGTAGTCGACACAGTATTTCATATGTCGTAAAGCTCTTAAATAATCTCCATTTAACAGGTCAAGACGAGCTTTCAAAGCATATAAATTTATGAAATGAAATACATCTTTATAGTTATAGCTACTATTCTTAACCATATAACCGATCTTTTCTTCAGCTTTGGAAATAGTGGCAATATATTGTTCCTTGTTTTTTAAAGAACCGGCATCTTCACTTATAATCAGCCACCAGTAAAAACTTGCACGAACAAGATGGGGCAGGTAACTTTCCTTATAATTTATTTCCATATGATTTAATAGGGAATCAGCATCATGAAAGCGAAAATCATATATAGCAATTAAGGCAGTTTTTGCATCACTATCAAGAGATTCTTCGGCACGTAATTGAAATGTTATGCCGCCCATGAAAACGATCAGAATGGCCAACCACAGGTATTTAGAACAAAATCCCGATTTGTTTTTTTCTTTAATCATCCAGTCCGATTATAAAATCTTTCAGCAGCTCCTTATATGCACCCATCTCTTCTAAATTTTTCTGCTCAGCAAGATAGCCAGCCTGCCTGATTCCTCCAAAATAAAATGACTGAAACATTCCCAACCCGATCACAAAACCACTGACAAATAAGTTATTATACCCCATATAGGCTGCAAGTCCGAGAGATACAAGCTGCGATCCGGCGTTAAGCAAGCCTTTTCCGGGATATCCTGCATACACCTGCCCGGCTCCGGGAATAAAGGTTGACAGCCTTGAAGCAGTTCTTACCGATCTTTCCCAGGGTTGTGCGCATTCACAAAAAAGCTGCATGGTTCTGACTATTAAGCTGTCTGTAATTCTTGTATCTGTGTCAATCCTCGTAATCAACTCAAGGGTCTTCTCCTGCGCTTCAATAAAATTTTCAGACATTACATTGGTCAGTGCATCTAAGCGGAGTACTCTGTTTTGATCATATTCTTCGGGGTAATAATGTTTTATCTGTGTAAGTACTCCTGCAGAGTTGGAATAATTACCGGCCATATATTCACAAAATGCAAGTTCATACAAAATGGAAAAGTGTAAACCAGGAAACTGACGCAAATGCAAGCTTCTTTGAAGATCATTCCGGGCTTTTAAAAACTCACCGTTTTGCTTTAATGCTCTTGACCTTCCGAGATTGGCTTCAAGTCGTATTTTACTTTCGGAAGAGAAAAAATATGCCCTTTCAAAAGCAATTCCCGCCTCAAAATAATCACCTTGCTCATACAGTTCTTGTGCCTTTAGCAGCAGTGAATCTTCTTCGAACGATATCCCTGCATTAAGGGAAAAGCTTCCGCAAAGGAATATGCATATCAAGTAAAATACGTTGATCAATTTCATAATTAAATTCGTTTTGTACTCTTTTTACAGCAGTTGCACTACCCCAGATATTCCCAATGTAAAAAATACCAGATATACCTGATGAAATCCAGAACAATGGGCTTTTGCTGCCAAATCGGTTATAAAAATCAAATGAAACGGCCATCATGGCGCCCACATAAAGCAATCCGGAAACACCTTCAGCCGTTTTACCTGCGTAGATCTTTCCCAAACCCGGAACTGCTGCCGACATAAGTCCGGCCAAGAATGCTGATCGTTCTGGCCTTTCAGCTATTCGCTGCCTGTAATCGCGAAAATTTTGTTCTTCTGTTGCGGTAATATTTGAAGTACCTGAAAAACTATTGGCCAACGCATCGAAATCACTCATTCTGCGGTCTAAAAGTGAAATACCGGAAAGTTGAAAATTCTTCATATATAAAACTTCATCTGACCAGGAAGCGTCAAACATATTAAGAAATGCTGCAGCATCGGTAGTATTTCTCAGATAAGCATTATTATAGGCTGCAAAAAACCTGGATTTCTCCAGAAAAGGACTTTGCTCGCTTACCAGTGACAGATAATGTGCTGATGTTTTTAATTCTTTCTGTCCGTAAAGGGTCCAGCCCAGCAAATAATTAACTGTATCGCGCTGATCAGATGTGGCAGGATGAATATTTTGAAGAAGAAATAATGCTTCATTGAGGTTTTGCCTGTTTAGCATATGGTTGATAAACCTTATTTCCTGTGTAAATTTTTCCTGTCCGGAAAGAGTCAGTTGAAGTAAGAAAATAAGGCCAATGAAAATAAATTTTGGCTTTTGACGCTGAACCATTACTAATCTTTTTTATACACTTCAATGGTTTCTATTACTTTGCCGGTTTTTTCATTCACCAACAGGGGGTGAACATCAAGGGCAGATAGTCGGTTGCATCGCATTAACCGGTCGGATGTGGTAAAAACTCCTTTTACAAGTCCATATTTGTAAATCAATTTACGACTAAAATCAGAGCAGTTATGCTCATATAAACATTCTGATGGTAGTTGTGGCGAAACAAACCTCTGATAAACATACATGAGGCCACCAAAAGTAAGACTTACCGGGTTGTAACGAACTAAGAGATTGTTTGACCGGGATCTCATTAAATGTATATCATGATCATGTACCAGATGTTTTTCATCTATTTGCTTTCCTTTCAACAGTTCCAGATCTGACTCGGGAGATGAAGCATAAGAACATATCACGAGCAAAAATAACATTGTAAAGAAAAAGATTATTTTAATTATTGAGTGTGGCATCTGAAGGAATTTCAAAGTTAAACCATGGACTAACAGCCTGGTGGTTCACCTTAATATCGGTAAACCGTATGCGATTGATTATAGAGTCATTACCAATATAATTAAATTCGGTAATCAAACCAGGCAGATAAACATCGCCCATGAAATGAAAATCAGAGTAATATACTTTTTTTGCTAATTTCCTTTGGGCATCATAATATGCCGCATAAACAGGGATAAAATCTTCGTGTACCAATTCAACCTTATTGTAAATATGATACAATGATTCGGGTGGAAACCATTCTGTTATTACCAGATTATCTTCAAACTCAGTACTCATCTGCTGAAAGCCAAAATCTGATAACCCAAGATCCTGTGTTTTCCCTTGCAGAAAAAAATGTATCAACCCTGCCTCAGTTGAATATTCTGCTCCCTGCTTGTAGGTAACAGCATTTTCTTCTTCATTGTACACAGCAACTTCACCCTTATTATTGGTAACCATTACTCTGTATGCCGGATTAATATACCTAGTGATCATTCGCCCGTTGGTTGCCTGGAAAAAGAGCTCTGCTTCTACTTTTACAACTTTCCCTTTATGAAGACTCTGACTCACCATGTTCATCATTAACTTGTCAACTGACATCGTACTGAATGAAAACAACAACAGGAAAATCCCAATCACATTGGCTATTGCTGTATGTTTTAATATGTAGGATCTCATATTACTAAAATTTTCATCCGATACAAAAATAAGAATAATAAGGGGATATTATGTCAAATGTATGATGTATGATGTTTGATGTTTGAAGTTGAGAACTGAAAATTCGAAATCCCGTTCATGCAGGGTTGAGAAACTGATGTTAGAAAAGCTTAAAGCTTAAGAGCTATCCTGAATGTAGTTCCTTCGGGAGAAGAAGACTTTACAAATATTTTTCCTTTGTGATAGTTTTCAATGATGCGTTTGCTGAGCGAAAGTCCTAATCCCCAGCCCCGCTTCTTACTTGTAAACCCGGGTTGAAAAATATCTCTGAATTTTCCTTTGGGAATGCCTTTACCTGTGTCAGTTATGTCAATATATACCTGTTTATGGTTTCTATATATATTTACAGTAACAGAGCCGTTGCCCGACATAGCATCCACTGCATTTTTGCATATATTTTCAAGTACCCAACCAAACAGGTTCCGGTTTATGGGTACATCAGGATTTTCATTCGTATGATCATTAAGGTAAAATTGCACTTTTCGGGTTGTGCGGGTTTTCATATAGTCAATGCTTTCCTTTACAGCATCAACAATGGGATAGAGGGTAAGCTTTGGGGCTGAGCCAATTTTTGAAAACCGTTCGGTAATATTTTCAAGTCGGGCAACATCTGTTCTTATTTCAGAAATAGTTTTATCATCAACCCCTTGCAGTTTAAGTAACTCAACCCATGCAATCAGTGATGAAATAGGCGTACCCAACTGGTGAGCAGTTTCTTTTGACATGCCCACCCAAACTTGATTTTGTTCAGCATTGCGCGCAGTGCTGAAAAGAATATAAGCTACCAGCAAAAAAATACCTATTGCCAGGAACTGGGCTATTGGATAATATCGTAATTGAGTTAACAGAAAAGAATGGGTATAAAATACATGGCAGGTACCATGTTGGGGCAGTTCAATAATTAGCGGGGGATTTCGATCGGCCATTGCGTTGATGGTCTGTTGCACATAGGTGCTGTCTTCAAGATCACCGTTACCGATATTACCGGAAGCAATGATACGGGTTTTATCACTATCTGTAATAATTACAGGAACATTGGCTGAGTTGATTACCACTTCACTCAAAAATGAATCGATCAGATCGTCCATAACCTTTCGCATATTGGTAAACAACCACGAGTCCTGGTAATACAGGTAATCCACATAACCTTCATAGGTAATAGGAATAGGGTCATAGACCGAGAATTGTTCCTTAGTATCACCGGTAAAAGGCTTTCCTTCCAGATCAATAAGGGAATCGCCATTTAAATCAAGATTGTTATATGATGTGATGATATTCTGTGAGTTTACCAGCAAAACAGGGATGGTAGTGTTTTCTTCAATTATCCGGGCATAAAATGATATATCACCTCCTTCATCTTCAATGATCTTGCGCGTAGCTTCTGCCCATAATGTCACCCTTTTGCGTTCTTCTTTTCGCATTTCATCAAAAAACGCTTCTGTAACAAGCACAAGATTAGCTCTGTTCTGAACAGCATCGGCCCAGATCCGTACTTTCTGTATTTCATCATCGGCAATCTTATTAACGATGATGTTTGTATAATAAAGAGATAAACCAACTATTGCGGCAGCAAATCCCAACAGGTAGATTTTCCAGCGTTGCTTTTTATTGTAAATGTCCAAAGTAAAATAATTAGTTATCAGAAACTCACAGAACAAAATACTTCCCAAACGAAA
>JBHEOF010000016.1:0-21590 GCA_046261715.1 Bacteroidales bacterium | reverse complement strand
TTAACGAATGGCAAAGGTCAATATTATTTTATTCCGGATCATATAAAAAATATCCTGAAGTTAATCAGTTATTCATTATTCAGCATTTCTTCCGCTTCGCTCATATCTTCAATATGTTTCTCATTTACCTGGGGATAGCTTAAATCAAGTTCGTTGAGTTTTTCCACTATGATTTTACTGATCACCAGTCGCATATACCATTTTTTATCCGCAGGAATTACATACCATGGTGACGGTTCATGCGATGTTTTTTCAAGCATCTCCTTGTATGCACTTTGATATTCATCCCAGTGCTGTCGTTCTGTAACATCACTCATGGTAAACTTCCAGTTCTTGACAGGATTTTCTATCCGCGACAGGAAACGTTTCTTTTGTTCCTCGTGTGAAATATTCAGAAAAAATTTCAATACAGTATATCCGTTATGAACAAAATATTTTTCAATATTTACAATATCCTGATAACGGGTATCCCAGAATTTCTGATCTTTATGAAGCTTGTCATGGTAGAATGGCAAGTTCTGATTGGCAAGAAGACGGGGATGAATTTTGGCAATAAGAACTTCTTCATAATAGGAACGATTAAAAATACCAATGTTACCTCTCTCGGGCATTGCTTTGAAGCATCTCCACATAAAATCATGAGCCAGCTCTTCACTTGAAGGAGCTTTAAAACTTTTTACCTGACAACCCTGAGGATTTACTCCTGCCATAACATGTTTAATAACACCATCTTTGCCACCTGCATCCATCGCCTGCAGAATAATTAGTACACCATGCCTTGCCTGGGCATACAACATACTCTGGAGCTTTCGTAAAGTTTTTAATTGTTCCTTGAAATCAGGCTTTGCTTCTTTTTTGGAAGAATAATTTTCCGAGAAAGATGTATTAAATAAGGAAAGTCCGTTTCCGGCTTTAAAAACATATTCGGAAGTTTTTACCATATCATGAATTTTAAGGATTTACTTTTACTAAAATTACTCATCATCCCATTCAATTACAAATTTACCTTTTTCGCGCTCACGTAGCTCTTGTTTTTCTTTCTCTCGCTGTGATGGCTGAGCGGGATTGGCAACAGGGACTGTATCGTTTTTACTCAGACCAAATTCTTCTCTCAGAATGTTTCGTAAATTTTCCCGTTCCTGCCTGAAATCTTCCCGAAGTTTTTCTCTTACCCCTTTGCTGTCATACTTAAAAACCGGTTCATCAATAGTTCCTGTGATCAACAGAAACAAAGTTGTACGACCTAAACCGTCGTCAATAATATCTCCGTATTCTTCCTGTGGGTTTCGGTTTTGACGGTTTTGCCGGGCCAGCAAATCAGATAAAAGCACCTGTAAACGATATTCAATTTCATTATTAAAAGTATGCTCGCCGGCAAGTTTGATATTGATGGCATCGGAATTGATTTCCATATCAGGTATTATGATTTTCTTATCCTTAATCCTGATTTGATTTTCAAGGGTAGAAAATTTTACCAGATTCAAATCCCCCACCCTTATAAATCGTGATAAAGCGAGCATAGGATTGTAATTGATCAGTTCGCCATTCTCTACCCTGATATCAGCTGTGGTTTCAAGTGAATTCCAGTCAATTTCAAGAGATGGGCTCCACCGGGAAACAAAATTTGCCTGCGCAGTAATTCTGCCTTGCAGGTTTTCATCTTTTATACTGGTTTGTCCGAAGTTTCCCATCTGATAGAACAAATCATGTACATCCACATCATGAAAGGTGGCATTACTTCCTATAATAAGAAAGTCATCATTTTTTCCGTTAATGAAACCGGATGCCCGAATAGTACCTTTCATCGTAGCAATAGAAATGTTATCAGCATAAAACACTTTTTCGCTCATACTTAATGTGCCTTTCACATTTTCTGCTTCAAATTTGCGGAAAGTGAGTTTGTCAATATCACCCCTGAGGTTGAAGTTTATTTTATCGGAAAGCCTAAGCCGGTAAGTTGTGTCGCTTTCACTTACAGTGTGTTGCAAAAGCTGATTAAAATTAAGATTTCCTGATTTTAAGCTGGCGTCAACCAATAAGCGTTCATTATCAAGAAATAACCACGGTAAAACATTACGAAAATATCCATTCAATTCAAAGCTGCTCTCTGATGCATTCCCTGAAAATCTCTCAACAATTACATCATTGTTATTGAAAAGGAAATCAGCATTAACAGAGTTGTAATCCAGGGGATCATTTTTGAGCTTCATATTCAGATCGCGAACCATAATTTCACCCTTCATGTGGCTTGACATAAAATGCTGAGCACTAAAGGTATTGTTTTGACCCAGTTTGCCTTTAAACTCCACATCAACAAGTAAATCACCCGATGCTTGTGATACAGTATCCAGTTGCAGGAGCTCCACCCACTCCAGGGCATTGATATCAGAAAAAAGCTTAAAATCGAGTTCAGGTTCTTCAAAATTGTACCAGGATCCCTTACCTTTTATGGTCCCTTCATTTAAAATTGCCTGAAAATCATTTAATTCTAACCTTGAAGTCTTCCGATTTTTCTGAGATCCGTTAGAGTAAATTGCATCAAAAGAAATATTCTCAACTCTGATGCCGGCCTTCCGATGAAATATTTCACCTTTATCAATTCCGAAGTCAGCTTGTATTTGAGGACTTTTTCCCTGGCTCAAGGGGCCTTTGATTATTGCATCAAAGTATAACTCTCCTTCACTTCGGTAACCTTCAAAATATTTTGAATATGCAGAAGGCAGATCATGTAAAAGTTGATCAAGTTTTACTTCCCGGGCAGATATTTCCAGATCAATCCAACCTTCATTTGATGAAAAATCAAGAATACCCTTTGATGTAAAAGTATGACTGCCAAAAGCAAAGTTTCCCTTACTCACTCTTAAAGTATTGTTGTTAGATACATTCAGTATAAAATCAACATTCATATTGCGTTCACCGGCCATTAATGTGCCTGAAGTTTTAATCTCGTCGAGGTACAAATCGCCCTTAAATTCCATAGCATAAGTTTCACGGGTAAAATCGCCCTTCATTGTTGCCTTTCGTAACAAGAATTTTACGCTATGATTATTGCCGGTATCCTGAAAAACATATTCCACTTTATTGAAAACAACACTTTGTAGCTCAAAAGAAAAATCAGCATCATCCACAGCATCAGTATTCTGTTTTGTTGTTTCCCAAAAAGTATAGTTATTGGTTCCGTTCGGGAGAAGCTTCATATTTATTCGGGCCTGGGCAATTTCAAGTTGTTTTACCGAGTAATTCCCCCGGATCATATCAGGGATACCGAACCTGAAGTATATTCTACGGGCGCTAAGCAGTGTGTCAGTGGGCTGTGCTGATCCCAACATAGTAACATCACTCAGGGTGAGTGATACTGATGGAAAATTTCTGAAAATATTCAATGATAAATCACCAACAAAGATCTCTGTTTTCAAACCTTCATTTACCCTTGCCAGAAAACTTTCTTTTACATTATCACGATAAAACCAGGCAAGTATGCTCATTACAAGTACAAGAGCAATACCGAATACCAGGCCTGATATGATTGCAAGCCGTGCAAACTGCCAGATATATGCTTTATTGTTTTTTAAAAACCTGATCATTTGATAAATCCAAACCCAATTTATCTTTAATACGTAATAACAACCGTCAGGTTGCGCCTTTATGCTTTTTTGGGTTTTGAACCGGATCTAACTGTTCATTTTAAGAAAACTGACTTCTTTTTCTGATAGGTAACGCCATTTACCACGGGGAAGATCTTTTTTGGTTAGCCCTGCAAAAACAACCCGATCCAGTTTCAAAACCTTGTAATCAAGTGATTCGAAAATCCTTCTAACCACCCTGTTTTGACCTGAGTGAAGTTCAATACCCACCTGGGTTTTATCATCACTCTTTACTGCATAATCGATATCATCAGGAATAATTTTTTCATTATCCAGAACAACTCCCGAGGCTATTTTCTGCATATCGGCCTTTGTAACCGGCTTATCAAGGTGAACATGATATATCTTTCTTACACCATGTTTCGGGTGGGTCAGTTTTTTGGCCATATCACCATCATTTGTCATTATCAGCAGGCCTGTTGTATTTCTGTCAAGCCTGCCAACCGGATAAAGTCGTTGTTTACCTGCGTTCTTCACCAACTCCATTACGGTTTTGCGGCCCTGTGGATCATCGGCTGTAGTAATATAATCCTTTGGTTTATTTAAAAGCACATACATTTTCTTTTCGGCGGTCAGCTTTTTACCATCGTAAACAACAAGGTCGCCGGGATTGATTTTCGTACCCAATTCATTAACTATTTTCCCGTTTACAGTAACAACACCGGCAGTTATAAGCATATCTGCTTCGCGGCGGGAACAAACTCCGGAATTGGCAATAAACTTATTAAGCCTGATCTTGCCATCGGCTGATTTTTTGGTGGGTTCGTAATCCTTCTTCCCGCTCCTTTTAAAATCAGAATCTCCCCACTTTTTTCTGAATCCGGGCTTACCTACTTTTTTGTATTGTTTGTTTTCTTTCCTGTCATCTGATGAACCTGATCCGGTTGATGATTTAGTGTAGCGACGGTTTTCTTTCTCTTTTCCTGATGATTGTTTTTCAAAGCGCCCTCCCCTGCTGTTTTTATTGTATGGTGATCTTTCTCTCATGGTCCTTAATGATTTATTCAATCAGCTTGCCATTTTTATTTAACCCAATCTTTCACATCGGATTTTACTAACTGAATGTATGAATGAAATTATTCAAAAAAAGGGGGACATTATGAAAGAAATGTCCCCCTTTTTTTCACTTTTTATGTGTTACTTTTCAGAAACATTTAATTTTTCAAATGATTCTTCAGTTTTTTTAACCATTTCACTGAAAATATCATTGTAATATTTTTTCCCTGGTCGTTTACCCTCTTCAACATCGGGTTTATTTACCTTCTGGATCAATTCATTTCGTTTCAATATGATTTCGTCAATGATCTGATCAATCTTATCCTGTTCTTTTTTATCATTCCCTTTAAGATGATAATGCAAAAAACAGGTTTCTATCACTTCCTCCATAAGGAAATTGATATCTTTTTTTAATTCTCTGATATTCGCCATTCGTAATTTCTTTAAATTTTGTGTGCAAAGATAGTTAATTACAATTATAAGTTTTTAAACTTTACAGGCTTACAATATTTTCAATCAATGTAGCTTTCTTATATATTGCAATGATTTGCTCAGGGTCATGCATATTCTGTTTTGCGGTAATACTTACATAATTTCCTTTTTTTGATTCTTTGCGATATATGGTTGCATGGCTGGCAAATAATGATTCCACCCTGGCAATTTTATCCATATCTGCAGGTACTATAAACTTGAACATATATTTTACCGGCCATTCTTTATACCATGAAAGCTTATTTCTAAGACTGCTCCAACGATTCATTCAAATAAAATTTATTTATTATCCTTTTTGAACAAGCTTTTTATTAAGGCGCAAACCATATTTGAGCATTAAATTATTCCAAGCAATTCAAATTCAAAAACAAGACAAGAATTCCGGGGTATACCAGGTTGAGCATATGTACCATAACCCAAAGCTGAAGGGATTAAAAGTATGCCCTTTCCTCCTTCTCTGAAAAGTGGGATTCCAATTTGCCAGCCCCTTATGGTTCCTCCCAGCCTTAAGTTGGCCCCATTGTTTGAATCGAAGACAGAACCATCAAGCAGATAACCTGTGTACCTGATTTTAATTAAGGAATTTAAATCAGGTTCAACAGAACCGGTGCCTTCCCTTTCAACAACGTAAAACAAACCCGAAGAATGTTCAATAGCATCAAGCTCTTTTTCTTCGATATAATCCAGTAGTTTTTGCCTGTCTCTTTCTGCAATTTGATCAGGATCGTCAGACTCACAACCCCAGAAGACAAATACAAATGAACTTAAAATAAACAAATAAAGCAGTTTATGCATAAAAATAAGGGGATTTAAAAACATAACGGACAGCTATGTTAAAAATTTACAGTGGTAAAAAACTTTGCAAATTTACAAAAATTCCTGTACTTGATTCGCGAAATAAAAATCGCAAATTATACAGGCAAAAAAAGCCTTCCGCAGATGCGGAAGGCCAAGCAAAAATTACAGCCAAACACTTAATCAACATTATCGTGAAGAAAAGAATTATTGGATTTGATCTGGGTTTTGCCCTCTTCATCAATGAGAGTATATCTTGAAACATGTGATTCAGAACTTGCCGGTACTTTATTCAAAGAAACATTTCTTCTTACATAAGCAGGTTCCTTTTCAAGGTCCTCCAATCCTTCGGGCGTTTTCAGTTTCAAGCTCAAATCTCTTAGTCGCTGCTCACGCTCTATAGCTTTTTTTCGCAGGTCAAAATCATTAAGATGGGGATCTTCCTTTTTATCATCATCTTTTGTTACTTTTCCCGGGTGGGTCTTGCCTGAAGAAGCCTTTTCATCAGTCGGTTCAACAAAACGGGGCTTATGCTGATCATTATCAGAATCTGTATCCACATCAAAATTAAAACTGTAGGACGAACTTTCGGTATTGTTGTCTTTTGATGATGACCCTCCTGATTGTCCTGAAGATGATTTGCGTGAGATCAGTTTCATTTCATCCCTGTCTTCTTCTTTTTTCTCAACATTCTTCTCTTTGATCGTATCATCAAGGTTACGAACGACTTTTTTGGCCGGTTTTACATCCAGGTTAAACCCCAGATCAGAGTTTTCTCCAAATCCTGTTGCAACAATGATAACATTAATTTTATTACCGAGGCTTTCATCCTTACCATATCCCCATATAATATCGGCAGTAGAACCTGCTTCCATTTGAATATAATCGGTGATTTCGGTAATCTCATCCATAAGGATCTCTTCCTTACCACTGATGATATTAAGCAATACGTTGCTGGCACCCCTTATGTTGTTATCATTGAGCAGTGGTGAAGCAAGAGCCATTTCCACTGCCTTGCTGGCGCGGTTTTCTCCTTCTGCGTTTCCACTTCCCATGATGGCAACTCCACTGCCCGACATAACCGTTTTTACATCAGCAAAGTCAACATTTACACCACCGGTAAGGGTTATAATTTCAGCAATTCCTTTGGCAGCTGTTGTAAGAACGTTATCAGCTTTTGAAAAAGCATCGGTAACAGATAGATTCCCATATAATTCACGTAATTTATCATTACAAATCACTATAAGTGCATCAACGCTTTCTTTAAGTTCCTTTAGTCCTTCTTCGGCCTGCATTCTCCTTTTTCTGCCTTCAAAAGCAAAAGGAATGGTTACTATACCAACCGTTAATATACCCACTTCCTTTGATGCTTTGGCAATAACGGGGGCCGCACCGGTACCGGTACCACCGCCCATACCTGCAGTAATGAAAAGCATTTTGGTGTTTTTCTCCAGGATCTCACGTATCCTGTCGATATCCTCAATGGCGGCATTTTTGCCAACTTCCGGAATACTTCCGGCACCGCGACCCTCGGTCAGGCTCACACCTAACTGTATTTTATTGGGAACAGGACTATTATCGAGTGCCTGGGCATCGGTATTGCATACTATAAAGTCAACACCTTCAATACCTTGCTTGAACATATAGTTTACAGCATTACTACCTCCGCCTCCTACACCCAGCACTTTAATATCTGATGATTGGTTTTTTGGTAAATCGAAATTGATCATATCTTTTATCATATTTTCTGGTTCTAAGGTAGTTATTTAGAAGATTTTAGAATTGTGACGATTAAATAATTTATCAACAGCTTTTTAGGTGAAATTGTTAATAATTTCAGCCTAATCAGAGCTATCATTCTCAAAAAATTGTTTGCCTCGTTGCAGGATCATATCAAAGAAATTGCCTTTGGTTTTTTCAGAATGATTAACCACTTTGGAGCTGTTCCTGCTTTTTTGTTTTTCAGCACTCAGAAATCCTTGCAAGACCAGGCCAACTCCGGTGGCATGCATAGGTTTGGCAACTTCATCAGATGGTGCCTTACCCAAATGTTCGCCAGGATAACCAATACGGGTATCCATGCCGGTCATAAACGAGGTGAGCTGAGCAATATGTTTCAGCTGACTGCCACCACCGGTTAGTACAATACCGGCAATTAGTTTGTTCTCAAACCCTGAATTGCGTATTTCATAGTAAACCTGTTCAATAATATCTTCGGTTCTGGCCTGTATAATATTGGCCAGGTTTTTCAGGGAAATCTCTTTGGGATCTCTGCCTTTCAACCCGGGTATGGATACGATTTCTTCATCGCGGTTTTCACTGGCCAGGGCAGAACCAAAATTCACTTTCAAAGCTTCAGCCTGGGTTTTGATAATAGAGCATCCTTCACGAATATCTTCGGTTATCACGTTACCACCCAAAGGAATTACAGCTGTATGTCGGATAATGTTATCCTGAAAGATGGCTATATCAGTAGTTCCTCCACCAATATCTATCAGTGCCACGCCAGCTTCCTTTTCTTCGGCACTTAAAACAGCTTCTGATGAAGCCAGGGGCTCAAGAATCAACTCGGCAATTTCAAGACCTGCCTTGGTAACACATTTTTCAATATTTCGTGCCGCTGCTAACTGACCTGTAATAATATGAAAATTGGCTTCAAGACAGATTCCTGCCATACCGATGGGCGTTCTGATACCCTGTTCATTATCAACAATATAATCCTGCGGTATAACGTGAATGATCTCCTGCCCGGGCGGCAGCACCAGTTTGTACATGTTATCAATGAGGTTATCCACATCATTCTGCTCAATCTCTTCATCAATTGTGTTACGCATTATGCTTCCACGGTGCTGCAAACTGCGGATATGCTGACCTGCAATACCCACATTAACCACCCTTATCTCTACACCCGACTTTTGCTCCGCTTCATTAACGGCAGCCCGGATAGAATCAACGGTATGCTGGATATTTGCCACAACGCCCCGGCTAACACCAAGCGATGGACTTTTCCCCAGTCCAAGAATTTCTACTTTTCCATATTCATTTTTTCGCCCAACAATACAAGCAATCTTTGTTGAACCAATGTCTAAACCTACAATAATTTCAGTTGGTACCATAGCAGCATTTATTTTGAACAAACAATCTGATTTTTAAATTTTAAATTTAGCCTGTTGTAACTGTTCCAACCCAGATGGGTAAGTCCGTTTTGATAAAACAACAGGAGTTTATTGAATTTTTCATCGATATATTCAGCTTTACCAAATTCTATAACATGGGCCCCGTTTTTAGGAACCAGTTCAAAATCACCTGTCCTTGTAACATAGATCTGATCAATCCAGGCATCCCAGAATGGATTATTTCTAATGTATATGATCAGTTCATTAAGACCCATAAGTACTCTTTGGGATTGACTGATTTCATCCTGATTTTCAACAGCATAAAGATCCAGATTTGGAGAATATCTCGATGTAATATGACCGGTTACAACCACTACCCGCGCCGTATAACGGTCAGATGTTTTCATTAACTTTCCTTTTGAATCAATATAAAAGGACTCGTTATGCAAATTAATTACCCGTGCAATGGGCTCACGTTGTTTCACATTCACCTTTATGTCGCCATCAATGGTTCTGTAAACCTGACTGCTCTCGGCATAATATATCTTACTTACAAGGTCCTCAATGTTTCTGAGCGATATTTCCCCAACCGTTTTTTCATCTTCGAGACCAAACTGTGTAATTATCCTGCCAGCTACATAAGATGAATCTACAAAGGACTGATTACCCTTTACCTCCACAAAAAGGTTTTTACAGGGTATATTCCTGTTTCTTTCCACTGCAAATCCTAAAAGGATAAAAATCCCAAAAGGAATAACAGAATACAAGATGATGGCTAATACTCTCTTTATCATTTCTCAAGCCTTTCTTTTATGGATAAAACATATTGATCAATATTTCCTGCACCCATTGTTATCAAAACGTCAGGTTTGTGATCATTAAGATATTCCATAAGCTTACCCGCTTCCATCAAAAACTTATTATTATTCTTAATCTTATTAAATATCATATCAGAACTCACTCCTTCAATTGGTAATTCTCTCGCCGGATAAATTGGTAAAAGGATGATTTCGTCAAGCTTTTCGAGTGTTTCAGCAAATCCATCGGCAAAATCCCTGGTTCTTGAATAAAGGTGCGGTTGAAATACACCTGTTATCTTTCTGCCCGGGAAAAATTCACGTGCTGCGCTGATACATGCTTTGATCTCTGATGGATGATGTGCATAATCATCAATAAAAACAATATCGGCCCTGTTAACGTGGACTTCGAAGCGCCGTTTTACCCCTTTGTAGGTTTCCAGAGCTTTCTTTACCAGCTCCCATGGCAGTCCGGCTGTTATTGCTGCTGAAACTGCTGCAAGAGCATTTTCAAGATTATGCCTTCCCGGCAAATGAAAACAAAATGTATGTTTGTTTTCCGGCCAGCTTATTACACATTCATACACTGTATCAGAGAGTTTTATATCCTCAATTGTAAATCCCTTTTCAGCCTGCAGCCCATAAAATGACTTTTCAGCCGCAACATCAAATCCTTTTCGCTGTAATGATTGATGCAAAATCAAGCGGCCGTCATTTACAACATTTCCGGCAAATTTTTTAAAAGACTCTTCGAGATTTTGGAAACTTCCATACACATCAAGATGGTCTGAGTCCATGGAAGTAATTAGTGCAATATGTGGCTTCAGATGCAGGAACGATCTGTCATATTCATCAGCCTCGGCAATGATCCATTTGGGGTTTTCTGATCCAATAAAGTTGGTATCGTAATTTGTACTTATGCCACCCATAAATGCAGAGAATTCAGCACCTGCAGTTTTAAAAATATGCGCAAGGATAGTAGTAACCGTTGTTTTTCCATGAGTCCCCGCAATAGCAATGGCGGGTATTTCAGAAGAAATCATCCCCAGCATTTCAGCACGTTTTATCAACCTGATATTTCTCTTTCTCAGAAATGCAAATTCCTTGTTGGTTGCGGGGATGGCAGGAGTATATACAGCGATATCAATATCAACGGGAATATTCTGGGGTTCTTCGCGATAATGTATTTTAGCTCCTTCAGCTTCGAGAGTATGTGTGAGCGATGTTTCCGTTCTGTCATAACCCGAAACGGACTTACCCTGCCACAGAAAATACCTGGCAAGAGCACTCATGCCAATACCCCCGATACCGAGAAAATAAATACTATGAATATCGTTTGTGCGCATATATTATTTTTTTACCAGACTTAATGCTACCCCCGCAATATTACTTGCTGCATCGCGGTATGACATTCTGGCTATACTCTCTTTTAATTTGTATATTTTATTTTCATCAAAAATCAGATCAAGGATTACTGATCCAAGCTGGTATCGTGCATCCTTATCAACGACAAGTACGGCAGCATTTATATTTACCAGCGCCATGGCATTGCGGGTTTGGTGATCTTCAGCAACATTTGGTGACGGTACCAGAATTGCCGGTTTCTGAAGAGCACAAATTTCACTAACTGCAATAGCTCCTGCACGTGACACTACCAGATCACTTGCAGCATAAGCCAGATCCATCCTGTCAATAAAAGCATGTACGCTTATTCCTTTTTTACCCTCTGAAACATTTTTTGCCTGCGGAAAAAAGAACTTTCCTGTTTGCCATATAATCTGCAAATCATTTTCAACCAATTCCTTTATACTTTCTTTTATTGCTTCATTCATTGACCTTGCTCCCATGCTACCACCCATAATCAAAACCACCTTTTTTTCTTTACTAAGATTGAAAAACTCAAGCGCTATTTGCTTTTTGTCTGCTGCCTTTAAAATATCATCACGCACAGGATTACCTGTCAAATAAATTTTACCAGCCGGAAAAAACCGCTCCATCCCTTCATAGGCTACACAAATCTTATTTACCTTTTTTGCCAGTAGTTTGTTTGTTAAGCCGGCATATGAGTTTTGCTCCTGAATAAGCGTTGGAATACCCTGTTTTGCTGCTGCCCATACCAAAGGACCGCTTGCATAACCTCCTACACCAATAACCACATCGGGTTTATACCGTTTTACGATATTTTTTGATCTTACTATACTGTCAATGAGCTTAATGGGGACCAGCAGGTTTTTCCAGGTGATACGTCTTTGCAGGCCTGATATGTTAAGACCTATAATATGGTAACCGGCAGCAGGAACCTTTTGCATTTCGAGTCTGCCTTTTGCTCCAACAAACAAAATTCTTGCATTATAAACCTTTGCCCTGATTGCATTGGCTATGGCTATTGCAGGAAATACATGACCTCCTGTGCCTCCACCTGCAATGATCACTTTCAGGTTCTCAGGTCGCAACATATTCACCTCCTTCCTTTTCCTCCATTTCCTCAACCTTACGGCTGACACTTAAAATAATTCCTATGGCAAGACTGGTAAACCATAAAGATGTACCACCCATACTTACCATGGGAAGTGGCTGACCTGTTACGGGCAATAGCCCAACGGTTACAGCCATATTTATCATTGCCTGAAACACCAGACTAAATGTAAGACCTGTGGCAAGTAAGGCTCCGAAAGTTCCGGGGCTTCGGTGAGCAATTCTTACACCGCGAAATAACAGGATAAGATAAAGCAGCAAAACTATCGCCCCTCCAACGAGTCCATATTCCTCAATAATAATTGCATAAATAAAATCGGAGTATGCCTGAGGAAGGAAATTTCTTTGTACAGAATTACCCGGCATTTTTCCTGCAATACCGCCTGTCGCTATGGCAATCTTTGCCTGATCAGTCTGGTATGTGTCTCCATCATCACTTACAAAGTTTTCTATCCGGCTTTTCCATGTATAAAAACGTCCTGTATCAGGTGAATTAAATAATACAACCATGAAAAGGCTTATGAGCAATACTCCGAGAACCATAAGCGCCATGATGTATTTAATACTTACTCTTCCTATAAACATAAGTACTACTGATGTAGAGAAGAGAATAATGGCAGTTGAAAGGTTTGCTGGCAATATAAATGCACATACTGCAATAACAGGAAGAATAATTGGCAGAAATGCCGATTTAAAATCCTTAATCTGATCCTGTTTTTTGGTAAGCATCCTGGCGATGTATATTATTAGTGCCAGCTTAGCAAAGTCAGAACTCTGGAAAGTAATATTTATAACCGGTAAGGTTAGCCAACGGTTTGCTTCATTAATATTGGTTCCCATTATCAGGGTGAGAATCAGCAATGGAACAGCAATAAACAATGCCAGTTGCGAAAGCCTTGAATAGTATGTATACTTGATCTTATGTGCTACAAACATCAGAAACAAACCCATAAGCATAATGATAAGATGCTTAATAAGGTAATACTCGGTATTGCCTGCCTGATAACGGTATGCAAGTGTTCCGGTAGAACTGTAAACAGCCAGAATGGAAAACAGCGATAAAAACGCCACTATCAGCCAGATAACCCTGTCGCCGTGTAATTTACCAAGTATGGCTTTCATGCATTTAAGTTTTTAATTGTTATAATAATTTCGTGCTTAAAAAATTTTACAGATCAAAAACTGCTTTTTTGAACTGCTGCCCGCGATCTTCAAAGTTTTCGAACAAATCAAAACTTGCGCAGGCAGGTGAAAGCAATACAACATCACCCTTCTGTCCAAGATAGTATGCAGTTTTTACAGCATCCTCCGCACTTGTGGTTTCTATAATACCGGGAATGATATTACCGAAGGCTTCATGTATGCGGGTATTATCTTTACCCAGGCATACAATTGATTTAACCTTATTCTTTACCAGTTCGGTCAGCTGGCTATAATCATTGCCTTTATCCATACCACCCACAATCCAGATCACAGGCTTGTTAATGCTTTCAAGTGCATACCAGGCAGAATTGATATTGGTTGCCTTACTGTCATTTATAAACTCAATGCCTCTTACAACAGATACATGTTCCAGTCTGTGTTCTATATTTTCAAAATCTGCCAGGCTTTGCTTTATTACCTCCTTGCGAATATCAACTAGTCGCGCAGATATGGCCGAAGCCATTGAGTTATAAATATTATGACGTCCTGTTAGTGTTAAATCTTTGATTTCCATTTCAAAAGTTTCTGAGTTTATATTGATAACCAGGGTTTTTTCATTTTTCAACCACGCACCTTTATTTACGTGTTGATTGCCAGAGAATGGATACAAGCGGGATTGAATATTCATTTTTTTTATTTGACCGGCGATAACAGGATCATCCTGAAAATACACAAAATAATCAGCAGCCGTTTGATTCTGAACTATCCTGAACTTCGATTGTACATAGTTTTCAAACTGATTGTTGTACCTGTCAAGATGATCGGGGGTAATATTAAGCAATACCGCCACGTCAGCCTTAAAATTGTACATACCATCAAGTTGAAAACTTGATATCTCCAGCACATAATAATCATGATCTTTTTCTGCCACCTGCCATGCAAAGCTTTGTCCTACATTACCAGCAACTCCCACATTATATCCGGCGTTTCCCAGGATATGCCCCGTGAGCAGCGTTGTAGTTGTTTTACCATTGCTTCCTGTAATACATATTTTGAAAGCATCGGTGTATCGACCGGCAAACTCAATCTCTGATATCACCGGGATATTCAATTCATGAGCCATTTTTACAATTTCAACATGATCAGGTATGCCGGGACTTTTAATGATCTGTTCTGCAGAAAGGATCAATTTCTTGCTGTGTTGCTTTTCTTCCCACCTGATTCCATAATTTGAAAGAACGTTTTTATATTTTTCATTTATGATGCCTATATCGGACAACCAAACATCAAATCCTTTTTTCTTTGCCAGGATGGCTGCTCCCACAGCGCTTTCACCTCCGCCCAGTATGGCAATATCAGGGCTCCGCATTTCTTTACCTCACTTTTAGAGTTATTATAGATAATACCGCCAGGATGATACCTACAATTAAAAATCTTTGTACTATTTTGGCTTCATGATACCCCAGCATCTGATAATGATGGTGAAGGGGAGCCATTTTAAATATTCTTCTTCCTTCTCCGAATCTCCACCGTGTAAATTTGAACCATCCAACCTGCATCAAAACCGATAAACTTTCCATAAAAAATATTCCACACATAATAGGTATCAGAAGTTCCTTACGGATGCTTATGGCAAAAACAGCTATTATTCCCCCCAGGGCAAGGCTGCCTGTATCACCCATAAAAACCTGTGCCGGGTATGAATTATACCAAAGAAAACCCACACAGGCTCCAACAAAAGCTGCAATGAAAACAACCATTTCCCCGGTATTAGGGATATACATTATGTTCAGATAATCAGAAAAAATTACGTTACCCGACACATATGCCAATACACCCAATGCTACTCCGATAATGGCTGATGTGCCCGTGGCAAGGCCATCAAGACCATCAGTCATATTGGCACCATTTGAAACAGCAGTGATTATGAGTATTACAATGGGAATGAAAATCAACCAGGTCCACTTCTGATAATCATCGCCCATCCACTTTACCAGTTCTGAGTAGTCAAATTCATTTTCTTTTAAAAAGGGTATGGTTGTTTTAGTAGATTTAACTGTTTCCCTTTGTACAACATCTTCAAGATTTGCGGGCCTGTCAATTTCCAACAAAGCGTCAGTGGTTCTGAATTCAAATTCCTGCACAACATTCTCACGAATAACCACTTCCCCGCTGAAATACAGAACGCTTCCTACAATAATACCCAATCCAACCTGACCTAATATTTTAAATTTACCGTGTAACCCTTTTTTCTCTTTGAGAAATACCTTTATATAGTCATCAACAAAACCAATTCCTCCCAGCCAAATAGTTGAAAAGATCAAAAGCACTATATATATATTGTCGAGGCGTGCAAATAACATTGCAGGTATCACAATGGATCCAATAATTATAAGTCCGCCCATTGTAGGAGTACCTTGCTTTTGCATCTGCCCTTCAAGGCCCAGGTTTCTTACTGTTTCTCCCACTTGTTTTAATTGCAGATAGCGAATAATTCTCCTGCCAAAAATCATAGATATGAACAGTGACAGTATCAGGGCCATGCCGGCACGAAATGAGATGTATTGAAACAGCCCTGCGCCGGGAATGTCAAAAACATTGTCGAGATATGAGAAAATATGATACAGCATTTTATAAGTTTTGCGTGTATTATTTTATCAGGCCAGGGCCTTTTTTAAAATTTCTTTGTCATCAAATGTATGTTTCATGCCTTCAATCTCCTGGTATTTTTCATGTCCTTTACCGGCAACAAGAATAATATCGCCTTCACCAACCATTGCAACAGCAGCTCTGATAGCCTCTTCTCTGTTTACTATGCTGATTGCTTTCCTGCGCGAAACCGGGTCAAATCCTTTTTTCATCTCTTCAATTATTGCTTCCGGATCTTCATACCGGGGATTATCGCTTGTAAGTATCACCTTATCACTGTAATTAGCCGATATGGACGCCATCACAGGGCGTTTGGCAGCATCGCGGTTGCCACCACAACCTACAACAGTTATTAGCTTCTCGGTTCCTTTTCTCAGCTTTTGTATAGTTACCAGTACATTTTCAAGTGCATCGGGAGTATGCGCATAATCAATAATGCCCATCACATTCGTATTGCTGATAAAATAGTCAAATCTGCCTTCTACCGGATCCAGACTACTAATAGCTTTGAGGGCATCATCGCTTTCCACACCAAGCAATCTGCAGCATGAGTAAATAGCCATCAGGTTTGATGCATTAAACTCTCCAACGAGTTTGCAGAATAAATCACGTCCGTCAACATGCATAACCAGCCCTGTAATAAGATTTTCAAGTATTTTCCCCCTGTAATCAGCCATATTTTTTAACCCGAAAGAATATTTCGAAGCCTTTGAATTCTGAAGCATTACAGCACCGTTTTTATCATCGCTGTTTACCAGTGCAAAACTTCCTGAAGGCAACTGATCAAAAAATGCTTTTTTAGCATTAATATAATCGCGGAATGTTTTATGATAATCCAGATGATCATGTGTGATATTTGTAAAAATTCCACCGGCAAATTTCACCCCTGTAACCCGCTCCTGATGGATAGCATGTGAGCTCACTTCCATAAAACAATAAGAGCAATCCTTTTCAGCCATTTCCGCAAAAAGGCTGTTAAGGGCAACCACATCAGGTGTTGTATATTCAGCTGATATAGTCTCATCACCCATTTTATTTTCAATGGTAGATATAAGTCCACATTTGTAACCCAGTGAACTGAAAAGTTTATAAAGCAATGTAGCAACAGTAGTTTTTCCGTTTGTTCCGGTAACCCCAAGTACTTTAAGTTTTTCTGAAGGATGATCATAAAAGTTGGCTGCAACCACTGCCATGGCTTTACGACTGTCGGTTACTTTTACGAAACTCACGTTTTTCTTTATAGCTGAAGGAATTTTTTCACATAATACAGCAACCGCACCTTTTTTGATAGCCTGATCAATAAAGTCATGCCCATCAGAGTTTAACCCACCGAAAGCAATAAACAAATCGCCTTCTTTCACTATTCTTGAATCAAAAACAATCCCACCAACAACAATATCAGTAGAACCTTCAATTTCCAGAAGTTCACATTTATATAGTATGTCGCTTAACAGTTTCAATACTGGCAGATTATGATAGTTGAATAAATATTATATTTCCTTCGTTGATGCGGGTTCCCGGACGCATGCTTTGTGATCTTACCACACCCCGACCTGCAAAGCGAACTCTTAATCCGGCATTCTCAAGCACGTAAAGAGCATCCTTTAAACCCATACCCACCACATTGGGTACCAGATTGGGTATCATTTCTCTTCCCGATACCATTACTGAATCACTACTGTTTACTCTGCTTCCTGCCCAGGCCATATCATCATTAAAAAATAAATTACAATCAAATACTGAGTAGATTGTCTCCAGATCATCACGGGCACCGGCCCTGAAAGCAGGCAAAGAAACCAGTACAGGGCTGGTAGCCCAATCATCGGACACATTA
This sequence comes from Bacteroidales bacterium, assembly GCA_046261715.1. Classification (GTDB taxonomy): domain Bacteria; phylum Bacteroidota; class Bacteroidia; order Bacteroidales; family UBA7960; genus SKVR01. The sequence goes on along the minus strand of JBHEOF010000016.1, from coordinate 3,649 downwards.
AATTGCCTTGTGGCATATATTTTATCAGCGATTTCTCTGAATACCGGAGCTGCAACCTGGCTACCTGTGTAAATCCATCCCTTAGGATTGTGTATTACAACAATCACGGAGTAAACCGGGTTTTCAGCAGGAAAGTAACCTGCAAATGATGCTCTGTATGCGGCTCTTCCACCGCTACGATATCCCCCTTCAGTTGCAATTTGCGCAGTACCGGTTTTTCCGGCAATGGTATATACAGGAGTTTGTATATTGGATGCCGTTCCGCTTTTCACAGTCTCTTCCATCATATCGCGTACAATACGCAAAGAATAAGGAGATGCAATAGATCTGTTTATCACGCTGGGAGAAAACCGTTGAATGGTTCTTCCGGTTTGCCGTATTTCATCAACAAACATGGGTTTCATCATACGTCCGTTATTGGCAACAGCATTATATAAAGACAGTATTTGCAGTGGTGTCATGGATACATTATATCCTATCGACATCCAGGGAAGTGTAGTACCCGACCAGTTTGCATCTCCCACTTCGGGAATATAAGGTTTTCCTTCACCCCTGATTTCAATGCCCAGGGGATCGTTTATGCCAAGAGCGTTTAGCCTGGTAACAAATCTTTGCGGATTGCGCTGGTATGCGTCAAATACGAGTGTAGAGAATGCCACATTTGATGAGAGTGCAAAAGCCTCCTTAACGGTTATGGTACCAAAACCTTCATCACGAGCATCACGCATATTACGTCCGTAAAAGCTTACCTGTCCATCACCGGTATCAATAAAATCATCAGGAGTTACAACACCATCTTCAAGCATAGCGAGCATAACAGCCAGTTTAAAGGTAGAGCCTGGCTCAGTACTCTCACCAACAGCATAGTTGAATGTTTCATCGTAATTGCCCCATGCGTTGCGGGTAAGATTTGATATAGCCTTAATCCTTCCGGTTTGAACTTCCATTACAACAGCAGTGCCATGCATGGCCTGAAATTTTTCAAGCTGTTTTCTCAGGGCAGCTTCAACAATATCCTGCATATGAATATTGATAGTAGTAACAAGGTCTTTTCCGTTTTGCGAACGAATTTCATTTTCATCATTCAAAGGCATCCATTGTCCGCCGCTGATCCGTTGTTCAAGACGTTTTCCCTGAACTCCATCAAGATTCTTGCGGTAAGCTCCTTCCAGTCCAACAAAAATACCTTCTCTTTCATAACCTATAGTTCTTGCTGCCAATGACTTAAAAGGCATTTCCCTGCGGCTTTTTTCTTCTACCAGCAAACCACCCCTATATCTTCCGAGACGATAAATGGGGAAAGTACGTAATTCAGTGAGTTGATGATATGAAACATTTCGTTTCACCAGAAAATAACGCTCCTGGTTTCTGCGGGCTTCAACAAGCACTCTTCGGTATTGGGCCTGTGAACGGTCGCGAAAAAGCCTTGAAAGCCTGAAGGCAAGTGAATCGATTCCTTTCTGAAAAATATCATCAGAAATAACACTCCGGTGGAAATCCATTCTAATATCATAAATAGGAACACTCGTTGCAAGCAGTCGGCCATCATCAGCAAGAATATCTCCACGAATGGCGTCAACATTGGCATACCGTAAGGTAGAATTCCTGGCACGTTCACGCCATTGATCTCCTTCAACAAACTGAATATATCCTACTTTGAAAAGGATTAATAATCCAAAGCCTACAGTAAGGAAATACACCAGGTAAATTCTCCACAATATGTCGCCTTTGTTTTTATCCACCCTGTTATTCAATTGTTTTAGTTACTAAAAAATTCATTTATTGCTTCTTCCGGGTATCCGGAGGAACAGAAATCTTCTCTGTTCCTTTGGTTGCAATAACCTTGGAGGAACAGTTGATTCTACAAACCCTTTATCATATAATCTGCGGGCAATCTCCGACTGATTACTCAAATACATCAGTTCAGACTTATTAGATATGTAAATGGTGCGCAACTCGGTAATTTCACTTCGCATCTTTTCTATTTGCCTTACCTTTTTTTCAGCATAATAAGTATTGGCAATAAGCAATACGGCCAAAAAAGACAAATAGAGCAGAAACGGCATAAGATCCGGGGACTTTTTATTCGACAGGAAACTTCCGTTCAGCAGGGATTGAACAAATCCATTTCCCTTGCCAGGTTTTGATTCCGATTTCTTTTTGTCTTTTACAGGATCTTTAAATTTGTTTTCAACCATAACTCAAACAATTTTTTCTGCTATTCTGAGTTTTGCACTTCTGGACCGCGGATTTTCATCTTGTTCCTTTATGTCGGGTACAATAAGCTTCCCTATGGGTTTCATCGGAGCAATAACATTTCCGAAAAAGTCTTTTTCCTGTTCCCCTTCAAAGTTGCCGGCCTTGAAAAAATTTTTCACCAGTCTGTCCTCCAGCGAATGGTAGGCAATTACGACCAATCTGCCGCCTGGTTTTAACACTTCGGCACTTTGCCTGAGAAACTCCTTTAAAACAACCAGCTCGTTGTTAACTTCAATTCTTAAGGCCTGAAAAACCTGAGCGAAAAATTTATTCTCTTTACGTCTGGGAGCAAGTTTTTTTAATACCTGCTTAAGTTGCTCTGTGGTGTCAATTGCTTGAGTTTTTCTGTGAAATTCAATTTCTGCAGCAATCCGGTGTGCATTTTTCAGCTCCCCATAAAGCTTGAATATTTTTTTCAGCTCTTCCCCTTCATAGGTATTTACAACATCTTTGGCACTAAGCGGGCTTTGCCTGTCCATACGCATATCAAGCGGGCCCTGAAACCGGGTTGAAAAGCCTCTTTCAGGCTGGTCGATCTGCCAGGATGAAATGCCAAGATCTGCCAGAATTCCATCCACAGGAATTGCTACATGTAACTTCAGAAAATTTTTCATATATCTGAAGTTTTGATTGATGAACAACAAGCGATCATCATCCGGTAAATTATTTGCAGCATCAGGATCCTGATCAAAAGCAACAAGCTTTCCGTTTTCCAGATTTTCAAGGATCAATGCAGAATGGCCTCCTCCACCATACGTTACATCAACATATAAACCCCCTGCCTTTATATTGAGGCCGTTAATGCATGCCTGCAACAGTACGGGCCTGTGGTAGCTCATGACTCAGATTCTTTCTGATTGTTTGCACGGCCCATAACATCTTCAGCCAATTCAGAGAAATCTTCAGGCTCAACACTCATTGTGCTTTCATACATCTCTTTCGACCATATTTCTATGCGATTTCCGAACGCAAATAAAACTGCCTCCTTATCCAGGCCGGCATACTCAATAAGAGGCCTGGGAACCAGCAAGCGATTTGCAGAATCGCAGTTTAGTTCCGATGCACCACGGTAAAAATACCTTACAAACTCACGGTTTTTCTTGTTATAAAGGTTCAGGGAGTTGATCTCACGTGTAATCTTCTGCCATTCACTCTCGGGATAAAGTGTGAGGTTTTTTTCAAAACCACGATTAATGACAAACCTGTCGTGATCTCCTGGCGATAGCTGACGCACAAGGCCGGCAGGTAACATAAAGCGACCTTTTGCATCAAGCTTACATATAAATTCACCAAAAAGATTTGCCATTTTTTTAACACTTTGCCTTTCGAAGGTGTAAATATAAGTAGTTTTTTCCCACTTTTTCCCACTTTTCACCACATTGTTAATAAC
>JBHEOF010000159.1:0-4053 GCA_046261715.1 Bacteroidales bacterium | reverse complement strand
CGATTGTTTTACCATTGCTGCAATCCTTGCCGTAGAAGCTATGGGGTTTGCCGAACCGGGAGAGGGTCCTGATTTTATTCTTGACGGACATACTGCCCGCGAGGGTAATATACCTTTCAATACAACGGGCGGACTTATAGGCTGGGGACATCCTACAGGTGCCACCGGGGTGCATCAGGCGGTTACCATCTGGGAGCAACTTACCCAAAAAGCAGGCAATGCACAGATCCGCATTTCATCAAAAAAACCTTATGCCCTCAGTGTAAACATGGGGGGTGATGATAAAACTTTGGTAGCTGTTGTGTATAAGAAGACCTGAAAATGAATTTCAGGGATTGTTTACTATAAACCGGATACTTTCGCCCTGGTTGGTTCTGAAGATATAAACACCATTGGAAAGATTGCCCGTCGAAAGCGAGTTTTCGTGGGTTATTGACTGTATGGGTCTCCCTGTTATATCGAAAAGCCATCCTGTAACTTCGCGGTTAAAGTAAATCATTCCTTCACCCGTGGGGTTGGGAAATACTTTTAACGGCTGTAGATCATACTCTCCCTCAAGGTCATTCAATCCGGTAATATGATCTCCTATGGTTATATTGTTGATGGCAAGCATATCCCGGGTATTATCTTCCTGGCCATTCTGATATCCGGTAAAATAATACAGCCATCTGATCTGCAGGTAATCCCTGTTCAGCAGATCATCGGGGAAAGGAATATTAAGAAATTCGTGAGAATGGCTGTTCGTTGCACTTCCTGAGTATTCAATTACATCGCCATCATCATCTTTCCAGTCGCGCCAGCCCATATCCATATCAGTTCTGTACTGAAGCCGTATGGCGTATTTCCTTGAATTTGCCAAAATAGTTGATGTTTGCCAGCTTACATACAATTCGGACAGATCGACGGTGTTCAATGCAACCAGGGCAGCTCCCAGGTCGCGATCTCTTCCTGTATTGATAAATGAAATACCGTTTTCTCCCAGGCCGTTAATACGTGTTCTGCGGGTGTTGCGATATGGAAAGCCAATATTGGCCTGGTCGTCCTGGGCATAATCTTCAGCCGGAATATGGTATGCAAAACTGACAGCCGCTCCTGCTAAAGGATCGCTTTGCCGGCTTTGCAGAAAGAGCATGTTTTCAGGAAAACTGCCTTCGGGTTCATCAGGACTCCAGAAGTTAAAACCAAAGTTGGGATCTGCTGATAAATCTGTGGCCTCAGGATATACAAGTGCATAAAAAGTTGAATGTAGCGAAGGATTTTCCCCATCAGAAACCGTAATGTGTACCTGTGTGCCTCCTCTCATGTTGGGGTTAATGGTAAGCAGGCTGTAGTTTAAGAACAGGGAAACAAGATCACTTTGTTCTGCTTCAATGGCAAATTGCAATGCATCTCCATCCGGATCTTTAAAGTATTGATTCAGATTCATGGTCAATGGATCTCCGTTTTCAATCAGTCTGGAAATATCCTGAAACCACTTTGTCTGAACCGGCGGCCGGTTGGTACCCGGTAAAGCTTCCCCGTCAAGGGTAACATTATCGAAACGGTTATTGCCGGCGTATCCGCCTGTTCCATCATCAACCTGGTCAAAAGAGATTTTTATGAAAAAAGCAGGGTTGTTGTTTGCCTGGTCAATGTGTTTGAAGTCAAACTGATAAAGCAAAGGAGATTCGGTAATGTGCAGGGTATCGAACGGCAAAAATTCATCGCCGTCAACCGAGTAGGATATATACTGCCGGTTGGCACCGCTTCCCGATCTTCGCGATTCATAAGAAAACAAAAGATCTTTGTATCCTGTGGAAGGCACATGGAAAATTAATTCAGACCCCGGCGGATTATTTACCCTCAGATGCGATTTCGGTTTATCGCCATTGCGTGTATTGATGCCTGTAAAGTCCTGACCGGTGCCTGTGGTAACTTCGCTTTGCGAGGCTTCATTGAACTCCGTTTGGGCTTCATTTACGGTGTAGGTCGGATTTAAAAAGTCTGACTCATCATTAAAATTCCAGTAATGGAGCATGGTATAAGGTTCACCCAGTTGTGTATCCATCCATGCCAGGCGGGCTTCAATCCAGTCTGTCATCCAGAATACTTCATCATCCCAGGTTTGCCCGATATACCAGTTGGGCCATATATAATTCCCCAGAACATCCCACCTTTCGTAGTTGCGTTCCTGTGCTTCTTTGAGCAGATTGTAATATTCCGTAACCTTCCCCAGCATATGGCCGTTCGAAAACGCTGTTTGCCTTAAATTGCGGTACCTGCGGTTGTATTGATCCTCAAAGCTGTCATCCAGAAAGAGCCTGTTAAACCAGCCATGCATATACTGATTTTCAGAAATAAGCGGATAATACCAGCCTTGCGGATTCCATCCCTGGAGATAATCGGCATTGCCCAGTGAAAGATTGAAATCCCACAACGGACCCAGGTGCACCTTACCGTTCCGGTCCTTGTAAAAAAATGTGCTCAGGCGGTAACCGTCAATTTCTTTGGTAAGCTCGGTGATCAGATGCATATCAATAAAAGACCGTGCATCAATAAATGTATGATAACCGGTTTGCGGATCATCAAAATCGCCTGAAAACAAAACACCTTCCAGTGAGTCAAGATAATTTTTCAGGTACGCTTTCTGTGCAGGGGTGATCTCAAACTCGTTGGGTCTGTCAAAAGCAAAGTGGCTTCCCCGCTGGGTATATAAACCGGTTTCACCCGGGCCAAGCCGGTCTTTTTTAAAAATGTAACCGCCGGTAACTTCAGGATAGGAATTGTGGTACGGTTCCAGCTCTTCAATTTCCACCCTTCCGGGAGCAATCTTAATACGTTCGGTTAACACATACACGCCATGATAGTGTTCTTTCTTCAAAGGACCGCTACCCTTATGCATAAAAAGTTCGATAAAGCGTGTACGGGGAGAGTAGTGCCCGAGGTCGCTGCCCAGTGCATATGAATAGGCATTTCGCATAAGGGTTTTATCGGAATAGGGGCCGTGCAATATCCAGTTGTGCTCTTCGGGCATGCCCAGCAAAGAAACTTTCCGGTTGCTTTCATCTTCTTCCAGTATGTGAAAGCCATATCCTTTTTTAGGAAATCCCTGCGAGCTGCTGCCCCTGATGTTGATAATGATCTTTCCGGCTACGGCAGGTAAATCGGTAAGGTTTACCCTTGCTTCATTTCCCGGCTCAATTACCGATATAAATGCCGGTGTTCTTTCACCCGGCGTGATCGATGTACCATGCTCACGGATGATCATTACCGGGATGTTGGAAGAAAACCCACTGATATCTTCATCTGCAACCGATATGGATGACGAAACCGGAGCACTTTTAAGTTTTCCGGGTTTGGAAGCAACAGCTCTGATCCATTTTGTGCCGGTTACCGGGAATGAACCTGAATACAGGTAGCCATTATTAATGGTGGGTAATGTACCATCGGTTGTGTAATAAATACTGGCATCTGTTTCGGTAGTAACAATTTGCAGCGTTACGGGCCCGTTGTAAACACCCGACGTGGGAAAGATCACGGGAGATTCCGTTATCCCGTTAAAACCGGAAGAAGCATTTTCTGCTTCCGGGGTAGTATTTTCAAAGTAATACCAGGCATTATCATCATCGGGCAATCTGCCATAGGAAATATTTGTGGGTATAGGAACCGGGGGCATGGAATCAAGCATTTCTCCGCCGGGGGCAGTCAGGATCAGTTCTTCGCCATCGGCACTAATGCTGAAGTTGGTATGCCACCGGTCGGAAGGGATAAAGCAGTGTTCTGCACTCAGGGGTTCTTCCAGGGTATTGTCAGGCAATCTCCACCTTACGGCAAGGTTATCGCCACCCTGGGCTTCCTTCATAAGTGCCGCAAGGTAATATTGCTGGCCTTCCTGCAGGGTAACCTGCCCCGATTGTTGCTGCGAATATTTGTTCCATTGCCTTGAACCGGTCCAGCCTGGTACCTGGGCAATCAGCTGTGCGTTTTCGGGTGAATCATCGGTACTCAGATATAGTTTCGAATTATCATCGCTGGCAATCCAGAAGATATAATTCCCGGTTGCCGGAGCCGTGA
>JBHEOF010000158.1:608-4096 GCA_046261715.1 Bacteroidales bacterium | reverse complement strand
TATTGAGATTTCATTTATAGAACTGTTGCACCAAAACGGATTGATAAAAATCAACACCATAGAGTCGAAGCGATTTGTTGATAAGGAGCAACTCCCTAAACTTGAGAAATTTGTCCGGTTCTATTATGATTTGAACATCAACCTGGAAGGGATTGAAACCATCACCTATCTGTTGAAGCGGATAGAAGACTATCAGAATGAGATTACTGAACTAAAAAACAGACTTCGGTTTTATGAGCCACTCACTTAAACACATCCACTCTATTCCCTTGCGGTTTACTTCAGCCATAAGACAGAATATGTGAATAATGCAAATTTTTCATAAGAAAGTGTAACAATAAAGTAGGAGTTACAGCATAGCTTTGTGATCTTTCAGGTCATTCACCTGAAAAAGTTTCATTGTGTTATATAGTTCATTTTTCAAATGAGACAATTAACGTAATTGTCTGTAAATCAATTAATAATTATTAATAATTTAAAACTCAGAAATCATGTCAGTATTAAAAGTTATTGAATTGCTTGCTTCTTCAGATAAAAGCTGGGAAGATGCTGTAAAAAATGCAGTAAAAACGGCTGGTAAAACTGTTAAGGGTATTCGTTCGGTTTATGTAAAAGAACAGAGTGCAAATGTTAAAGACAATGAAGTTGTGGAGTACAGGGTTAACGTAAAAATTTCCTTTGATATATTGAAATAATATCAGCGGTTTCAAATTTTTTTCAATTTCACGGTGGCTTCTCTTATGGGTCGTTTTTGGATGTTGTGTCATTTTTTCGACGAGGCAACATCCAAATTGATTTTTTACCCGGGAATAAAATATTGTTTTTGGGCCTATCCGGCACTTCATCTTCATTGCGCCTTGCGGTGGAAAATAACTACTTTTGTCTTGCACTAATAAATATTGCTTACATGAATCATGAAGATTTTATCGTTGAGTTACTCGGCAAAGCAACCCTAAAGTCCAACCTAAAACCTTCCTCATTATCCAAAGACGACTCTTTTGGATTTGTGGAAAGCGAAGACAGGGTAATCATGAATGCATCGCTAAAACATTTTTTGCATTGCAAGGAAATGGATGAAATACCTATTTCCTTTGAAAAGGCAGGGCCACACAAGCATTTGTTTTTCAAACCCGAAAATACCAGGGTAGCCATTGTTACCTGCGGGGGATTGTGCCCGGGTGTAAACAATGTGATCCAAAGCCTTGTAAATCAGTTGTTTTACCGCTACAAGGTAAGCCAGATCATGGGTATACAATATGGCTTCCAGGGCTTTATCAAGAGTTACAATCATCCGGTGGTAGATCTTACGCCAAAGAGCATTGATAAGATTCACCTATTTGGTGGCACTTTGCTTGGAACCTCACGTGGGCCGCAGGATGTTGCCAAAATTGTGGACCGGCTATGTGAACTGGAAATAGATATACTTTTTTGTATTGGTGGTGATGGCACCCTGAGAGGGGCAAATGCCATACACAAGGAAATAGTGGGCCGAAATCTCAATATATCTGTGGCCGGGATTCCCAAAACCATTGATAATGACATTGGTTTCATTGACAAATCCTTTGGATTCGAAACTGCATTTACCCTTGCCAGCGACATCATTCGGTTTGCGCATAACGAAGCCATAGGAGCCTGGAACGGAATAGCCATCATTAAACTTATGGGGCGCAACTCAGGCTTTGTGTCTGCAAATGCTGCGCTTGCTATGCACGAAGTAAATTTTGTGCTTATTCCCGAGGATCCTTTTGAACTTGATGGGCCAAAAGGCTTCCTGAAGGCCTTGCGTAAGCGACTGGGAAATCGGCATCATGCTCTTGTGTTAGTGGCCGAAGGCGCCGGTCAAAACTTTTTTGATGATTCGGAGAAGGGGACAGATGCTTCCGGGAATATTAAAAATAAAGATATAGGGCTTTTTCTGAAACAAAAAATAACGGAAGAATTCGATGCAGCAGGCTTTCCCTTTAGCTTGAAATACATCGACCCAAGTTACATAATACGAAGCGCTCCGGCAAATGCCAATGATAGTAAATTTTGCGGACTGCTTGCACAAAATGCTGTGCATGCAGCCATGGCAGGCAAAACCGATTTTGTAGCTGGACACTGGAACGAACATTTTACCCTTATCCCTATCCCCATTGCGGTATCAGAAACCAAAAAGATTGATGCTGAAGGTGAACTCTGGTGGAATGTTCTGGAAACTACCGGGCAGCCGGCAAGGATGAGAAATTAGCCACTCAGTTGGGATTCTTCTTCAGTCTAAAACTGTGATTTATGTAACTTTTTAAAAAACATCCGTAACAATTCCGGCAGTAGTTCAATGTACCTTTAAAGCTAAACTAAAAGATACTATTATGCCATTATTAAACATTGTTATCGTATTAATCGTAGCCGGAGTTCTTCTGTGGCTTATCAACACTTTCATCCCCATGGATCGCAAAATAAAAAGCATCCTCAATGTGGTTGTTGTAATTGTTGTGATCATCTGGCTTTTGAATGCATTCGGAGTTTTAAGCCAAATTGGCGGTATAACCATTTAACGCCCGTTTGAAAACGGAAAATAATGTCAGATCAGGATAAAACCATTAAACACCGTTTCAGATTCAGGCATTTACCAGTACTCATTAAGGATACCGCTATATCCTGGAACAAGGATGATCCATGGCGTTTAAGCGCAATCGTTGCTTACTACGCCATATTATCCTTACCGGGTTTGCTTGTAATTATCATTAGCATGTTGGGTTATTTCTGGGGGCCAGAGATTATTGAAGGGCAGGTATATGATGAGATCCGTTCCAGTATGGGTCAGTCAACAGCCGATGCGGTAGAGTCCATTTTCAGGAGTGCCAGTGAAACTGAAACTTCATGGGTGGCGGCAGTTATAGGTATCGGGGCTCTGGTATTTGGCGCCACCGGTGTTTTTTACCATCTTCAGATATCCATAAACAGAATATGGGAAGTAAAATCCGATCCCAAAAGTGGAATTTTACGCTATTTGATTGATCGCACCAAAAGCTTTGGTTTTGTTTTGGTTATTGGGTTTTTGCTTCTGGTAAGCTTTGTCCTGTCAGCATTGATTTCTGCGTTAAAAGAATATATTGCCAGGTGGATACCCGATATAGCCTACTATCTGCTTATCGGGTCCGATCTGATAATTTCATTCGGAGTTATTACTGTTTTATTTGCATTGATTTTCAAATATCTACCCGATGTAATAATTGGTTGGAAAAGCGTTTGGATTGGTGCCTTTATTACCTCATTGCTTTTTGCTATCGGCAGAGAAGTGCTTAGTTATTATTTCGGAGCAGCCAGTCCCGGTAGTGTTTATGGTGCAGCAGGCTCCATTATCATAATGCTTTTATGGGTTACCTATTCCTGTCTTATATTGTTTTTTGGAGCTGAATTTACATGGGTATTTACAAAAAAATACGGATATAAAATGAAACCCAAAAGTCACGCACGATTTATAAATAAATGGGATGAGATAAGAG
>JBHEOF010000158.1:0-598 GCA_046261715.1 Bacteroidales bacterium | reverse complement strand
AATGAACGCATTAAATGCGTGAATCATGTAACTAACTTCTTTCATTGTGTAACAATAGCAGAATCTAAGCAGTTACCTTTGTTACGTGAAAATTCATTCACAAATTAATTTAATTAACATGAAACTAAAAAAAGTATTTCCATTTCTGGTTATTCCCCTTGTATTATTTATTGCAAGTTGTGATAAAAATGATGATCTTCAGAAGGATCGTCCACAGGTAACATCCACAGTACCGTTAAGCGATGCAGTTAACGTAAATATCAGCACAGAAATTACTGCCGATTTCAGTGTAGCCATGGATTCTGCAACAATAAATGCTAATTCATTTACCCTTACCAGGGGTTCAATTCCGGTTTTGGGTGTTGTTTCTTATTCAGCAAAAACAGCAACATTTATCCCTGATAATCCATTGGTGCTTGATTCAGATTATACCGCATCCATATCTACAGAAGCTAAGGATGTTGATGGTAATCAGCTAACAGCAGGTGTAGTTTGGGGTTTCACAACTTTCTCATCAGAATCACCGGAGGTTGTAAATTTGAGGAGCTCAGAAAATTATGTTATCCTGGCCAAGACGGCAATTACCAATGGTCCTGCA
>JBHEOF010000157.1:0-4106 GCA_046261715.1 Bacteroidales bacterium | reverse complement strand
CCTTCGTAGATTAAAAAATCCTCCTGGCCTTTTTACCTTTCTTTTTATTGTTAAAAACACACTTTTACTTTCAGTTTTCTTTTTGAAGTTCGATTCTTTTTATAAATTTGCGCTTGTTAAGTATTTTTAACAACTATTAGTTATTGTAAACATTTAGTAAAAGTTCATAAAAAGCTTAGCAAAAGTGCTGTTGTTTTTATACAGCAGTAAACTGAAGGGGAAATAAGATTTATTTATGCTGTTTAATTAATAATTTTAAAACTATTTCTATGAGAAAGATTGCGTTTTTTTTCACGATCCTCCTTTTCATGGGAACGTTGGCGTTAAATGCCCAGACGAGGGTTATAACCGGTAAGGTTACTTCGTCAGAGGATGATATGCCCGTTCCGGGAGTTTCGATTGTTGTTCAGGGAACCACCCTGGGAACCGTTACCGATATGGATGGTAACTATTCGTTGCAGGTTCCGCAAGAGGCCCAAAATCTGATTTTCTCCTTTGTCGGTATGGCAAGGCAGGAAATTGGCATTGCCGGGCGGAGCACCATTAATGTGGTCATGCAACCTCAAACCATTGGTGTTGATGAGGTAGTTGTAACTGCACTGGGTATATCAAGAGATAAGAAAAGTCTTGGTTATTCTGTACAGGAAGTTGCTGGTGAAGATTTAAATAAAGTAAAAACCGACAACTTTGTTACCTCTTTATCTGGTAAGGTTGCAGGTGTTCAAATTAAGAACAATACAAACTTTGGTGGTTCCTCAAATATTATTATTAGAGGTTCATCTTCTTTGACGCAGAATAATCAGGCCTTATTTGTGGTTGATGGTGTACCTGTAAGTAATAACCTTAATAATGATGCTTATCAACAGGTAGGTGGGCCAGGTTATGACTACGGCAATGCAGCTTCGGATATTAACCAAAATGACATTGAGTCGGTAAGTGTGCTTAAAGGCGCTGCCGCAACTGCTCTTTATGGTTCACGTGCTGCAAACGGAGTTGTTTTAATTACCACAAAAAAAGGTAAAAGAACAGACAAAAAGACTATGGGAATTTCTGTAAATTCTAATGTTACTGTTAGTTCAATAGATATGAGTACATTTCCCAAACATCAAACAAAATATGGCGCTGGTTACGGTCCTTATTACAGCGGGGGCGATTATCCCGGGTTGTATGAATATGACTGGAATGGTGATGGTGTGGATGATTTAATTGTACCTACAACAGAAGATGCATCAAGAGGGCAGGCTTTTGACCCTAATTTAATGGTTTACCATTATGATGCATTTGTGCCTGAATCAGAATACTTTGGTCAACCAAGGCCTTTTGTTGCCGGGAAAAATGGTGCTGATACCTTTTTTGAAACGGGTGTTAAATATACCAATAGTATTGATATAGCGGGTGGTTCAGAAAATGGTACATACAGATTTGCTTATACAAATCAGGATATTACTGGTGTTATGCCAAATAGTTCATTAAAGAAAAATAATTATATTCTTAATGCGTCGTATGATATTTTGAAAAACTTAACCATTTCTACCTCTGCCAATTATATCAATACCCAAGGCAAAGGTCGCCCATCAACCGGTTATAACGATAACATCATGAGTATGTTTCGTCAGTGGTATGATGTTGGCGTTGATATAAAGCAACAAGAAGATTTATATTTCTTAACAGGGCGAAATGTAACCTGGAACCAGAAATCACCATCTAATACCGATCCAATTTATTGGGATAATCCATACTGGACAAAGTACGAGAATTACCAGACAGACCAAAGAAATCGTTTAATCGGTTATGTACAGGCAGATTTGAAAATAACTGATGCGCTAAGTGTTATGGGGCGCGCAGCTATAGATACATATAATGAATTGTTGGAAGAAAGAAGAGCTGTTGGTTCTGTTGCATCTCCTTTTGGGGTTGGCTATCCTGATGTTCAATCCGGTTATTTAAGACGTACAAGAGCATTTACTGAAACAAATGTTGATTTTATGTTCAAATACAATAAGGTTATTACTGATGATTTGAATATAAACGCCTTACTGGGAACAAATATTCGCCGAACAACAGAAGATAACATTGCCGTTTCAACGAATGGCGGATTAGCGGTACCTGAAGTATATGCTCTTAGTAACAGCGTAGATCCAATGCTACCACCAGATGAAGCCCTTAACGAAATAGGAGTAAATGGTTATTTTGGCAGCGTATCTTTGGGATATAGAGACATGCTTTATGTTGATGCTACGGCACGTGTCGATCAGTCATCTACATTGCCGGAAGATAACAATACGAATTTCTACCCATCTATATCCGGTAGTTTTGTATTTTCAGAGTTGGTGGATGCCGATTGGTTATCGAATGGTAAATTAAGACTAAATTATGCTGAAGTAGGTAATAGTGCCCCTGCAAGAAGAACAAAAAATACATATATAGGAAATGCACCACTTTATGGAAATTCTCTGGTAACAGTGCCTGATACAAGAAATAATCCTGATCTAAAACCTGAAACACAAAAGGCTTTGGAAGGGGGATTAGAGATGAATTTTTTTCGGAACAGGTTAGGATTTGACCTTGCTTTGTATAAGAATAATACGATGGATCAACTTATGCCTGTAACGGTTTCTAATGCAACAGGTTATGACAGTAAGTGGGTAAATGCCGGTGAAATTGAAAATAAAGGTGTTGAGTTGGCTTTATACGGAACACCTGTTAGAACAAGAGATTTCAGTTGGGATATTTCCTTAAACTGGGCAAAAAACAGTAACGAAGTAATCGAACTTTTTATTGATGAAGCAGGAAACGAAGTTAAAAATCTTCAAATTGCAGGTCTCCAGGGTGGTGTAACTATTAATGCACGCGTTGGTGAACCATATGGAACCATCCATGGGCCCGATTTTGTTTATCATGAAAATGGCCAGAGAATTGTTGAAGATGGATATTATGAGAGGTCTTCCACAAACGACCAGGTTATAGGTAATATAAATCCGGATTTTAATGCTGGTTTAAACAATGCTTTTTCTTACAAGAATTTTACCTTTAGTTTCCTTGTCGACTGGCAAAAAGGTGGTGATGTTTTCTCACTGGACTTATGGTATGGTATTGGAACAGGGTTGTATGAAGAAACCGCAAACAATAATGATCTCGGAAACCCACAAAGAGATCCTGTTTCAGAAGGCGGTGGTTTATTACTTGACGGAGTTAATCCCGACGGCACACCAAACGATACAAGAATAGGGTCCACTTATTATGCTGAAGGATGGGCTTCAAGCCCCAATGCCCGTTTCGTATATGATGCATCGTATGTTAAATTAAGAGAATTAGTTCTTACTTACAATCTTCCTGAAAAATTAATGGACAAAACTTTTATTAAAGGTGCTTCATTAAGTTTTGTAGGTTCAAATCTTTGGATTATACATAAGAATTTACCTCATGCTGATCCTGAAGCCAGCCAGGGTGCTGGTAATATACAAGGATGGCAGTCTGGTGTTATGCCTGCAACAAATAATTACGGATTTAGCCTGAATATTCAACTCTAAAAAAAAGATTGTTATGAAAAAAATATTTTATTTATTATTTATCGTTTCAGCAGTTTTTGCATCCTCTTGTACCGATGAATTCGAAGACTGGAATACCGATAAGAAAAATCCGGCAGTAGTGTCAGGAAATGCATTATTTTCTAATGCAGAAAAGGATTTAGCTGACCAGTTAAATACGCCAAATGTGAACTGGAATAACTGGAATCTCTGGGCTCAGTATTGGACTGAAACAACTTACACAGATGAGGCTAATTTTGACATTGTGAATAGAAATGTCCCTCAAAATGTTTTCAGGGCTTTTTATAGAAGAGTTTTAAAAGACCTTGATGAGGCAGCCTCCTTAATAGCCGAAGAAGAGGTCGCAGAAACCTTAGAAATAGACAAACAAAACAGATTGCATATTATAGAAATTCTTAACGTGTTTGTTTATAGTAGGTTGGTTGATATTTTTGGTATGGTTCCTTACACTGATGCTTTAAATATCGATAATGTTTATCCAGGCTACGATGCTGGTGAAGACATTTATGCCGATTTATTTACAAGACTGAACGCTGCAATTAATGGTTTAGATGAGTC
>JBHEOF010000156.1:564-4209 GCA_046261715.1 Bacteroidales bacterium | reverse complement strand
ATATTCATGCTGAAATATCCTGGCAATAATTCCATTGAGTATTTCTTCCTTCCAGTCAAAATTTTCATCCCTGTATCGCACTTCAATTTTATCAGGCCGGGACACATCTTCATTTATTCCTGGAATACTAAGGCAACCTTCATTATAGTACACATCATTTTTACTGTAATGAATAATTATAGGATTGAAATATACTTTTTCAACTGTTTCTATCCCTTTATCTTTCAAAGGGCTTGTATCAATGATAAAAATGTTTTTTAATTCTCCAACCTGTGGCCCGGCCAACCCTATCCCTTCAGCATTTTTAAGGGTTTGCATCATATTTTGGGTTAATTCCGAAAATGAATCCCCTTTATCAATTTCAAATGCTTTTTTTCGCAATGTTGATGAACCATATTTTATAATTGGTAAAATCATATTTATTTCAAAAATGATAGTTTCTTACATAATATGTTTTTCCCTAGTAATTGATGCTTTTTATAAGTTTCTGAGCTACGAGCGAATTAATTACAGAAAGGCTGGTCTTGTTTTGTTCTAGAAGTTTTGTAATGGTGTCTTTCCTTAATGGATGAACTGTTGTAATATTTAAAATATCATCAAACGCATTGCCGGTATACCCTGTATCGGTTCCTTCAAAGCCTGTCAGCAGTTCTTTGGTAAGGCCTGCTTCCTGGTATATTTGCCAGGCTTCTGTTAATTTTTCTTCCAAAACAGGTTTAACCTCTTTCACAGCAATCCAATAGCTGAACAATATATTTCATATATTTTGTAAGAACATGGAATAACCCGTTGCTCACCGTAGTTTTCCCGGTTCCCCCCTTCCCGCTTGTAATGGCAATATTCATCCCTTTATATTATGTTTAGCTTCTTTTTCTTTTAGTGAATTCCTTTTATGATTTTCAATATGAACAGGTTCCAGTGGCATTATTTTATGGTTGGATAATACAACTACGTTTTTTTCTTGTACTCCTATCATTTCTGCAATCACATTGCATTTAACCATAAGAAGGAAGAAAATATTTTTGTCGGTCACATCTATCAATCCCTCAAGGTTTCCCTGTCCTTTGGAAATAATTACATCTGCATCTTTATATACTTTTATGAATTCAGGGGAGCACCGGTTTAAAATAGTTGAAGGGGCATCGTATCCATTGGAAATAACTTTTGCAATTTTTGTGATTCCAGTTTTTTCTGCATCTTCCATTGTTATATCATTGATAATGTTACTTCCACGAACGGCAAAATAAAGGTTGGAATGTCTGATGGTTTCAATAAATAGTTTATCCATTACAATCTCCCCGGCATTGTCACCCAGATATAAAATTGAATTCGCCTTTTTTAAGTCATTTTTCAATTCCAAAGTATGGTCAATTGCCGGTATTTTGTTTATTGCTTCTGACAAAGCTTTGACAACATCAAATTGTTTTGGTGGCCCAAAATCGATAATGTTGCCTGCCAGGGCATACCGTAAAGCTGTTTGGAAAGGATCATCAGATTTTTTAATTATATCCCTGATATCATTTTCCAGGCTTAAAAGCAATTCGTTATAGTCTTTTTTCTCTTTTTTATAAGGGTCTTCTATTTGGGTTGCTTTTTTAATTAAGCGGTGCATAAAGCACGATGCTTCAGGCGCTGTTATGTTTTTGTGGTCATCAATAAACAATCTGAACCTTATAATTATATTCCTGGCAATGTCATCGGGTATATTATATTTATTTAGTAACTTATTTGCCTGTTCAAGAAAGCACTTAATACAATCGGTATGCATAATCTGTAATTTATGATCACAGGCATTCACGCCTG
Source organism: Bacteroidales bacterium (assembly GCA_046261715.1). Classification (GTDB taxonomy): domain Bacteria; phylum Bacteroidota; class Bacteroidia; order Bacteroidales; family UBA7960; genus SKVR01. The sequence goes on along the minus strand of JBHEOF010000156.1, from coordinate 2,406 downwards.
CTGTAAGTTTATTTTCCAAAAAATCTTCAACCAGCAGTTTTACAGGTTTTTATTCGGCCCCAGTAATTACCTGTATATTTTGTTGATTAAACAATGAAATGGCGCGATGTCCCATTCTCCCGGCAATTATATGCATGACTCCCTGCTGTGCCAGCCAAGTCGGTAAAACACCCGGCTCATGTGGTGGTGGGGTAAGGTATTTTTCATCTGTTATTTTCTTGTTTTCAGTCTCAAATAATGCAAACTTTTCACAATGCCCGAAATGCTGGCATAAGCAATTACTATTGGTTGGCATGGCTATTACCTGCTTCATTTAATACCGGTATGGCTATTGTAATTTTTTAGTTTTAAAAGTTTTCGATACAAAATTAGTATTTTAAATGAACATAAGATCATTTAAAATATATTTTTATTTCATTGTTCTTATGATTATCCTATTTTGAAACTTCTATTTCCATCCTAAAATATTATTAGTCCTATAAACCAAATTGCAGTAAAATAAGTCCGACCACCATGATCAACAGTAAAAATACTGTAATCGTTATTGATTGCTTGAGCGTTGGGATAAATATTTTGGACATGGTGCCAGTTTTTAAAAGGTAAAAATATCTCCGGTTCTCACCGTATTCTTCCCAAAATTTTTATTCAAAATTAATCTAAAATATTTCAATATGAACAATAGTTCGCTTAAATTTGTGTTTTCAATTATAACTACAAAAAATGTTACAACATATTGCTTTAACAATAAACGATTCAGAAGAAATCGAAAATTTCTATGAGAACATATTGCTTTTTAGCCTGAAATATAAATTTTCAGTGAACGGGGAAATAGTCCGGGAAATTTTTAATACAGAGGAAATCGTGGATGTATATATGATGGGACATCACGACACCCGGCTCGAAATATTCCTGAGCCCCAAAAAAGAGAAAAAAGTGTTTTCACATATTTGCCTTGCATACTGGAAAGCTGAAATTGCGTATAACAAAGCAATTAAATATGGTTATAAAGCGCTTGTTAAAAATAATCCTAAAAGCAATACCTACTTTATTTGGGATAAAAGCGGCAATATGTTCGAGATTAAAGAAATTGTTGAACAATAATAAATTAAATAGATATGGACTTTCCAAAAGTAGACCTTGCTATCCGTACCGGTTGTGGAACCTGTATTGATGTATGTTGCGGATAGAAACAAAATCTAGTTAACTGTTACCATTATACAATATTACCGTTCCGGGCTTAGCCAAACCCTGATTAATAGTAGTCTTCAGCAACTATAATCCGGGGTTTAAACTGATCGAACTCTTCGCTGTTAATGTGTGTATACGCCATGATAATCACAAGGTCACCTGTTTGGACCTTGCGGGCAGCAGCACCATTCAATATAATTTCCTGGCTAAATTTTTTTCCTTTAATGACATATGTTTCAAACCGCTCGCCATTATTGATGTTCAATACATGCACCTTTTCAAACTCGTACAAACCGGCTTTTATTATCCAGTCTTCATCTATAGTGATGCTTCCTGCATAATCAAGATTTGCATCGGTAACCTTTGCGCGGTGGATCTTTGATTTCAATACTTCTATTTGCATGATAATGAATTTTATAAATTAAGACCAATAAAAACCTTTCGTATTTCGTCCCATTCAAGTCCATCCAGTCGGATTGAACTGACCTGCGAAATGCAGAAAAGTAACAAACTCTGTATGAACGATCATTTATAGTGCAAAAACTGTAATCATACCCGTTTGATTGCTTGTTGGTATAGATGTTATAGTCATGATATATGCTTTTAAAAAGTGTATATATCTCCTGTCCTTACTTGCTTTGTACCGAACTCTTT
>JBHEOF010000156.1:0-309 GCA_046261715.1 Bacteroidales bacterium | reverse complement strand
CCTTCAAGCCGATATAAGAATAATCAGATTTCCTGTATCGTTTAACAAAACAACCCGGGTGACAAATCAACTCTCCCCCTGATAGGTATTGAAGTCCGTCTCCATGGTCGAAATGACCGTGGCTAAGTACAATTGTATGAATATTCATTAATTCAATACCCATTATCTTGGCGTTTTTTAAGAATAAATTGCTTTGTCCGGTATCGAAAAGTAAGTTTTTTCCTTCGTGCTCAACCAGATATGATAAGCCATGTTCAGCAGCAGTATCGGATCCGGGCTTATTGTCTGTAAGTACTGAAATAATCATCG
>JBHEOF010000155.1:313-4304 GCA_046261715.1 Bacteroidales bacterium | reverse complement strand
CATTATTGCGTGGATACTAAACCTTCAATTTTACCAGGTACCTGAAATGTTTATGTGCCGAATCATCTATGCCTATGAAATGCTAAACCATAAGAATTCGCAAAAGTTCCGGATTTATATATAGTTTTGCTTTTTCAATGATAATGTATTTTGGACTGCTATTTAATAATGATAAAACTTAAACCCATTTTGCTTCTCCCTGCAATTCTTTTCAGCCTGTTAACGGGTTGCGAGAAATGGAACGAACAAGATATATATAAAAGACCCGACTGGCTTCCGGGAAAATTATATACCGCTGTGTCTGTCCAGGATAACCTTACCCTATTTACAGAGTGTTTGCGACTTACCAGGCTGGACAACATTCTGGATGTTTCGGGAAGTTGGACCGTTTTCGCACCAACCGATGAAGCTATGAAACAGTTTCTGGCTGATAATCATTACACCAGCGTTTCTGATATTCCATCAGATGAACTTGAAAGAATTGCCGAATTCCATATTATACAGAATCCATGGTCGCTTGATCAATTGCAGAGTCTCGGTATAAATGGATGGAAAACGGGAGATGATAATAAATCGAATCCATATGCATATAAACGAGAGACAATGTTGAAAAATCCCGTCGAAAAATACTGGATCAAAAGGGATAAAAAGAAGGAAATGATTGTGATGGATTCTACTATTTCAGACGGTTATAAAAGGGTATATGTTCAGTCGAGAAAATATGTACCCATTTTTTATGACGAGTATTTAAAAATAAATGGTATTACTTCTGTAGATTTCAGTTTTTACTTTAACAGAGCTTATGAACAGGGAAATGTGTATTATGCGGGAGCAAAAATACTCAAGTCTGATATTTTAGCCGAAAACGGATTTGTTCATATCATCGACAAGGTTGTGAGCCCTATGCTGAACGCTAAGGAACTGCTTGATATAGAAATGCCCGGTGAAACATATCAACTTTTCATGGAAATGGTTTATTGGCATTATCCTGATTTTGAGCTAAACAAAGTTGCCACATTTAATCAGCCGGAAGTAAGGCTTGGGGGATTGGTTGATACATTGTGGGATTTAAATTATGCTAATCTGGCATTTGATCTTCACAGCGAGCGTATCTACAATTTAAATCAAACCCTGGTGAGACACAATGGTTTGTTTGTTCCAACAGACGATGCTTTCAGGGAATTTATTGATGGTACTTTAACCAATAAGTCAGGATTTCCTCACTGGCCCGATCAGAAATCCCTCCCACCGGATATTGTTAAGATCATTATTGCGCAAAATTTTAAGTCTTCTCCAATATACCCCTCAACAAATCAATATAAGGAAATTTTTAGGGAAGGGAACAGATATCATCAGAATGAAGAAAGTATCATTAGAAAAGATTTTGGCAGTAATTGCACCTTCATAGGTCTGAACACTTATATTCCCGATCGGGTGTTTACCAGCGTTACCGGGCCGGTATTCTGCCGCCCGAACTATTCCATTTTCCGGCGGGCAATGCTATATTCCGGCGCCATCGATGCCATCGCTAACCATGCGGGTGAACTGTACTTTTTCCCGATACCTGATTATGCACTAATGGGCGATTCATCATTATTAATCAATTGGATTAATAAAGATGAAGACATTTATAATTTCCAGGTATTAAACAAGTTAACGCGCCAGGTTGAGAATGTTGGGAGTAATACCCTCAGAAACTGGATACTTAACCAGGTTGGAATTTCGACAACAGGCGTGAGCGCCGGGAAGGAAACCATACGTACACTGGGAGGCAATTACATCACCTGGGATCATACCGATAATTCAATCCGTGGACCTTATCCCTGCACAGCAGGATATAAATCGAACATCGTCACAACCTGTGCACCTGGGTCACTGGATGAGCCTGCAGATAACGGCAAAACCTGGGGTGTGAATTACTGGTTCAATTTTACGAGATGAAGTAAGTCAGTAAGCAATATTCGTAAATGTAAAGAGCTAATTCATCACTTCTTAGGAAAAGGTTCGTAAAAAAGCAAATCTGAGATCGAATGAATTGCGCCTGTGTTTGTCATCAAATTACACTTCTCCCATACCGGTCGGATGTAGTTGACCAATGTGGTTTCTCCGGTATTGGAAACTGTACCATAGGTATCAATGCCCGGATTGATTTTTATTTCAACCCCAACCCCTATTACCAGTGATTTACCAGTAGCCAGGGTAGTATATTTTTTATTTCCCCAGGTAAAATCATTCAAATAATACTCCCCACCCACGAAATGATAAGCAGCAAACAGATGAAAAGTATTATTCCTGTTTGAAATTGATAACCCGGGGGTTGCAATACGGGCGATCAGGTCTTCAACACTATTGATACCGTTCCTCCTGTAAATACTGTCATGTTCGGCAAGTATGGTGTATTTATCCCACCACAATCTGCTCTTCACTCCTGACAGTTTGACGGCTTCTGCCAGTATTGAATAATCATCCTGTTGCTGAAGCCAGTCATAACCCGATATCTCTGTTTTTTGTAATACCCCGGAAATAACATGGATATAACCATTGGTCATTTTCAGGTTCGATTTTATAATTGGAGCCGAATTGTTTACCTTAATAAGCTGATTATTTCCTTCAGAATAAAAACCAGTCACCAGCCTGTCTCCGGTTAGCGTTTTGTCCTGCAGGGATCCATCAGGAAATTCATCGGTATGTATATTTCTGTTTACAGTATGGTACCGCGTGAGAACTTTAATAAAGCCTGTATCCTTTAATAATTTTTCAAAATTTCCATAATCCTGATTATTTTGGATGAAAAGGTCAATGGCTTCATCGGTGGGTAAAAAAAGAGTATAATCATTACCGTAAGGATTGTAAGCATAAAGTGTATTTAACATCTTTCCTTCGGCCATTAACTTGTAAAATTTTGAATATTCCTCCTGATTTTTTTCAAGGTACTGACTGATGGATAAGGAATCGTCGTCAATCCAATTCGATTCATCCGGATCAGATTCACATGATGATATAAGTACTGAAAGTATCATCAATTGAACCAGGAACCTGGTTATGACAGTTTTTCGAAAACCAAATAACTGGTTACCCCAACATTTGATTTCCAAAAATTTGTACATACTCTGTATTTTTCTCATTCACTCTTTTTGTAACAGGCCAAAGCTAAACTCTTTTATAATATCTTACTAAAATTTTGGGTTAAAATCTGCAGATAGCTATTGAATCAGGAAAGTATATATGATTTGAAGCATAGAAGTTTTAATAAATTTCAATAAATAATCTTTCATTACAACATTAACTTTTCAAGTTCACGCTCAATGCGGTGTACCAAATAAAAAGGCAAGTTCAGCAGGCTGAACCTGCAATGGTTTTGGCTTTCTGCACCAGGTATTCGCCCTGGTAAACCCGAACTGCAAAAGTATGTGGGGCGCTGTCCATAAACAGGTGCAGTGACCGCAATTTGCCGATGCTGCCGGATTTCACCTCGATGGGGATGAGTTTGCCGTTATACGGCAATATATAATCCACTTCGGCGCTGGCATCGGCTTTTTCGCGGGTCCAGAAATAAAGTTTTTTACTGATGGAAAAGCTGGATGCAAGCAGTTCCTGTCCAACAATATGTTCGGCGATGATTCCCCGGTGTGTTTCGCTGATATCGTTGTTAAAAACCATTAGCCCCATAATGTCAAGCGAATGGTTAATCAGTCCGGTATCGAGAACGATTAATGTCACAGATTGGGGGTAATTATTAACAAATATTGTATCAGATTGGGGGTAATTTTCAAATTAAATTGTATCAGATTGGGGGATACTTTAGTATAGATTTTATTAAACACTCCTGAATTACACTCTATTTTCCGGCAGGTGAGGTCAAGTTCCCGGCAAAGAAGCTTCTCATGCAACGCCTCCTTAATCGGTGATTATCTTGACATCCTTAAACATAAATGGGTTGTCACTGATTCTCAAAGCCTTGCCGCTGGCAGTCGTCACATTCCTCATAATG
>JBHEOF010000155.1:0-303 GCA_046261715.1 Bacteroidales bacterium | reverse complement strand
CCGCCGATAAGGCTGGCGCTGGTTGGCTTGCCGCCTGCCGGCACGAAAACGCAGTTACGGATAATGAATTCTCCCTGCCAGGTGCTGCCGTAGTCGGAGCGCAGATTGATGAGAGTCCTTCCACGAATGGTGCTGTTCTCCACGGTAAAGGTTCCACTACCTATTGCATTGATTCCCATGTGTCCCAGGGTAGAGTTGCGGATGGTGGCATTGGCAACACCCATGTGGGCATCGAACCTCGAAAAGGTACAATTGTCGTAAACAAGATTTTTGCAGAAGTTAGACCCCAGAATTCCCCAGTAC
>JBHEOF010000154.1:3943-4390 GCA_046261715.1 Bacteroidales bacterium | reverse complement strand
TTCCTGCAACATGGAAATCCATAATTTTACTGTAAAAGAGACATAGTTGCGTTCCGTTAGGTTTCATGCTAATACTTGAACCTCAATTTAAATATTGAATGATAAAATAAAAAGTAAAATCATGAAGATAAAATCAAAAAATTTCGTTTTGGTGTTATTTTTTTATTCAATTGTGGGATCATATGCACAGGAAACAAGATTTTTTATGCCTTCTGAAATAAAAAAAGCCTATGAGAACGAAACAAGATCATATGATGGAAAACCTGGCCGGAACTATTGGCAGAATACTGCCGATTATAGAATTGAAGTAAGTATTATTCTTTCAGAAATGTTAATTGATGGACATGAGGAAGTTATTTTTCATAACAATGGTCCTGATCAAATTGAAACGCTGGTTGTGCGTTTATATGGAAATGCGTTAAAAAAAGGAAATTCAAGGGATTATGC
>JBHEOF010000154.1:0-3933 GCA_046261715.1 Bacteroidales bacterium | reverse complement strand
CTATATGATCTTAATAATCCGAAATTGGTTCAAAGTTATGGCACTAATTTATACCTAACCTTAAATGAACCTTTGTTACCTGGTTCGGAATTATCTTTTATAGCTTCCTGGAAGCAAAAGATACCATCATATTTCAATAGCAGAACAGCAGCATACGATAGCAGTACTTGTTTTATTGGCTATTGGTATCCGCAAATTGCAGTTTATGATGATATTTTCGGGTGGGATAATCTGAATTATAATATCAGGTCAGAGTTCTATAATAATCTTGGTAATTATGATGTAAAAATAGAAGTGCCGGAAAATTATATTGTTTGGGCAACCGGAGATCTGCAAAATAGCAACTTGATACTGCCAGAAGAAATACACAATAAATATCTTCAAGCAAAATCATCAAATAAAACAATTCAGATCATATCCGATAAAGATTTAGAAAAAGGAATAAAAACATTAAGCAATATCTGGCATTTTACAGCATCTGAAGTCACTGACTTTGCATTTGCATTAAGTGATCATTATTTATGGGATGCAGCAAGTCTGAAAGTGAATGACCGAAATGTTTTTTTAAGCGCTGCTTACCCGTTAAAAAGGATAGAAAATTGTTCAGAACTTGTTGCTATACAACAAAAAGCAATGAAACATATGTCTGGAGACATCCCCGGAATACCCTATCCTTACGAAACATTTACAACAGTTATCACTAAAGGTTCTGGTGGGATGGAATTTCCAATGATGGCCAACAATGGTCAGCATGACATACCACTTACAATTCATGAGATGTTTCATACATATTTCCCTATGTATGTTCGAATTAATGAAAGCAGGTGGTCATGGATGGACGAGGGGTGGGCAGTATACAATACCCGGCAGTTAACAAATCGTCTTTATAAAAATAAATTTGATATAAGCGATAATTTTTCATTTGAATACGGTTTAATGCAAATAGGAACATTTTATGATTTGCCAATAATAATCTCTACTGAATTTTTAACAGGTTTCAATCATACTTATTGTAGTTACTCTAAGCCTGCACTGGTTTATGCGATCTTACATCATCACCTTGGAGAACAGTTATTTCTTAAATGCTACAGGGAATATATTCAACGTTGGGCCAAAAAATCACCTTCACCATATGACTTCTTTTACACATTTGAAAATATATCAAAACAGGACTTGAGTTGGCTTTGGAAACCCTGGTTTTTTGAATTTGGAGTTGCAGATATAGCTATTGAAGCTTTCAAACAAGAAAAACTGACTATATTAAACAAAGGGGATTATCCAGTTCCTTTATTTGTCGAAATAAAATATGAAAATGGAGATATGAAAACCATTGATAAAAGTGCAGAGATATGGAAAGATGGTAAGAATAAGATCGAGATATCAATTCCTGAATATGAAAATGTTGAATTAATATTAGTTAATTCTATGATTGCAGACGATAACATTGTGGATAATGTATATCCTGGAATTAATTCAATCTATAAGGGATTTGACATTTCACCAGATATTCTTGGTGAATATCAAATGGATAGATATAATATTGGTTTTAGTATCATTCAAAAAGATGAAATGTATTATATTAATGTACCTGGGGTAGGAATATCACAGCTTATTTATCCTATTAATTGCACACATTTTAAATCACTTAACCGTTCTTTGGATATTAAAATCATCAAGGATAAATCAGAAATAGTGAAAGGTTTGGATTTGAATTTAGTTGGTTTAAATGGCAATTGTAAGAAACTTAATTAATATCTCATTACATTGAAATTTGAATAGATAAAGAAAGAAGTCCGCACGAAATTTAAAGGATCAGCGATATGAAAGCGATTTTTACTATTTTAGCTATTGCTCTGATCTCCAACGTCAAAGCTCAGAACATAAAATTATATGAAATTCCTGAGTTTCAAAAAGCAATTAAAAATGAAACACGAACCGGGAACGGTGTACCTGGTAGTAAATATTGGCAAAATTCTGCTGACTATACTCTCGAAGTGTTTATTGATACATCAACGAACATTTTGAATGGTCGTGGTACAATATTGTACCATAACAATAGTCCGGATACTTTGAAAGATTTTTATATCAGATTGTATCAGGATTTTTATAAAGCTGGTTCTGTACGCAATCATCCCTTATTGGCTGAAGATATTCATTCCGGAACCTATATTGACAGTTTACTGATTAATGATAAACCTTATATCCATTTCAACAAACCGACAAACCAAAGCAGTGTAAGAAGGGTCAACACCAATTTATACATTCGATTATCAGATGAGGTTTTTCCAGGTACATATTGTGTTATAAAAGTAGCATGGAGTTTTCCTATTCCCGCATCTGCATGGCCCAGAAGATTTGGCAGATACAGTGATGATTTTTTTATAGCTCAGTGGTATCCACAAGTTGCTGTTTATGACGACATCTTGGGTTGGGATGATATACCTCATTACGGCCTGCAGGAATTCTATAACGATTTCAACAACTATGACGTTACAATTAAAGTACCTGATGGTTATATAGTCTGGGCCACCGGAGAGTGCGAAAATCTCCAAAATGTTCTTGATCAATCTGTTATAAATAATTTAAATAAAGCCAGAGAAAGTGATTCAGTTGTTACAATTATTAATTCTGAATCATATGAAAATGATATTTTCAGAGAGAATACCTGGCACTATACAGCAGAACATGTTCCTGACTTTGCATTTGCAGCAGCAACAAACTATATATGGTACGGGACGTCAGTAATTGTTGATCAACTGACAGGAAGAAGGGCTCTTATAGATGTAGCTTATCCTGAAGAATCGTCCTTTCCGCCTGTTTCTTTGCAGGTAGCTAAGGATGCAATTCTATGGACTTCTGTAAGCTTTCCGGATATTCCTTATCCATTTAGCCATGCAACATCTTTTTTTCATGACTTAAGAAATGGTGTAAGCATGGAATTTCCGATGATCGCCAACGATATGATTTATTCGGATGTCCGACCACATAAGGCAGTGTTGGCTCATGAATTGTTCCATAATTATTTCCCTTTCTATGTTGGTTTGAATGAAACAATTTTTGGATGGATGGATGAAGGTTGGGTGACCTTTTTGGAACACAAGTTTACGGGAGACGGATTTTCCCTTCTTGAGAAAGGTCTTCTTGTCTATCCGAATATCGCTGGAAGTATTTATGATCGCCCATTATTTAGTTCAACAATGGATGAAAGCACTTTTAACAGAGAGATCTTAAGCTATATTAAACCTGCTGTAAACCTGATGTTATTGGAAGAATTAATGGGGGAAGAAGCATTTTTGAAAGCAACAAAGGATTTTATAAATACATGGAACGGTAAACACCCTACGCCATATGATTTTTTCTATATTTTTAAGAAACATGCAGAGGATGATATTTCCTGGTTCCTGAAAGCGTGTTATTTTGAATATGGTTATGCTGACTTAGGCATTGAATCAGTCAATGGAAACAAAATTACGATTGCAAAAAAAGGGAATATCCCGGTATCTATTAAACTTGAAATTATATTTGATGATAATACAACGGAAAAAATTTATAAAAACCCAGGGATCTGGAAAACTGGGGCAACTGAATTTATTGTTAATCTAGAAACTAAAAAGATAATCAAAAAAATAATTTTGGGTGATAGTTTAACACCTGATATTGATATGTCAAATAATATTTATCAGAAATAAAATCTGTTGCCAACAACCCATAGAACTCTTCTTGCCTTTTTTCTAAATAAGTTTACCTCACTGGACAAATTTATAGACCTTTGCAACATAATTGCTTGTTCCTGCAACATGGGAATCCGTAATTTTACAGGTATGTTTTTATTCATTAACTAAAATCAAAAAATCATGAAACGAATTACAATCTTATTCATTGCGGCTTTTTTAATCGCAGGATTAACTGCTAACAGCCAAAAAGTTAAACCAG
>JBHEOF010000153.1:4107-4422 GCA_046261715.1 Bacteroidales bacterium | reverse complement strand
ACCAGAAATTTACCAAAGAGGATAAGATTGTGATTCCTCACCTTCTAACAAAAAATTTGCTGGGCTACCGGATTCCCATCATCCGGCAGGAAGATGCAGGACTGTTCAGTGAAATCCGCAATGCCGAAGATCTTAAAAAACTGAAGCATGGAATTCCCCTTACCTGGAGCGATGCGGATATTTTCCGGCATAACGGTTACAATGTGGTGGAAGACGGTAGTTTTGATGATATTTTTGAAAGGTTGCAGGCCGGTTTGTTTGACTATAGTTCATTTGGAGCCAATGAAGTATTGGGTGTTTATGAGAACAGGGCAT
>JBHEOF010000153.1:0-3888 GCA_046261715.1 Bacteroidales bacterium | reverse complement strand
AAATGATAGGGCTGTCTCATAAGCAGAATTTAAATTGGACGTTGAGCGTGCCGAAGCGGTTATGTTACTGATATTCAGCATTCGTTTCGACAAGTGTTATAGTGAGTTTATCGAACTGCTCAACGACCATAAAGCACTTTTAAGACAGCCCCGTCGCATATAAATAAAAAAGTCCCGCTTTTGTAGCGGGACTTTTGAAAAACCGGGTAAAAGATCTTTATGCTTTTCTTACATTGATAGCCTTTTGCCCCTTCTCATCCTCTGCCAATTCATATTCGACTTTGTCATCATTGGCAATTTTGTCAATTAATCCTGAGTGGTGCACAAACACGTCCTTTTCGGATTTATCATCAAGAATAAATCCATAACCTTTTTTCTCATTGAAAAATTTAACAGTACCGGTTTCCATAATTCAAGTAATTAATTCATAAAAATTTATAAATAACAGTCAAAAATACAACTTTTTACAACATATGAAAACTTTTTCGCAGAAAAGCGAAAAAACAGGTACGAAAAACCAGCAGGATAATTCCACGTATGTTTCTAGTGCAAGCAGAGAAAAAGGTTTACGTTACGGAATTACCCCTGCCGGTTTTGCAAAGTTAATTTAAAAATATTGAATCTCCTCAATCAGTTGCATGGGATGATTGATCAGATGTGGATTTTTGTCAAGATGAATGAGGCCCGAGATGGGCAGTTTTTTCACCAGAAATTTGCTCTTATCATCTTCATCGGTAAATTTTACAAGGAGCAACGAACCAATCTTAATGGTAAAGTTGGGTACATTTTCGGTTACTTCCATCAAATCATCGCGGGTATTTATAAGCTGTTCGTTACGGCATTTACCACCATTAAAGCAATTTTGAATTTCATCAATGATGTTATACATCTCCTGCGTAGATATTTCTTCGCGGGTACGGGTCATAAGCTCCTTATAACCATGGCGGGTTTCTTCGTGACTGTAGGCATTAAGTCCTACACTCTTGGTAAGTTTCAATACCACATTGTGGCAGTTGGTATTATCACTTTCATTGCGGATATCAAACCATGAAACGATTGGTACATACCTGTTTAACTTCCTGATCTTATAATCAGAATTGATTGAATTAAATGAAATATAATCGCTGAACGCATTTTGCAGGATGTAAATCTGGTCCTTCAGCCTGCGTATCTCTTCATGATGTTTATTTTCCAGTTTCTCAATATGTTTCTCATAATAGCCATAATACTGTTTCATAAAGCGGTTTTGCGGACCTGCAGCCACCAGGCGTTGACCCACATCGGTATCCAGGAACTGGTTGAAGTTTTCAATAAACTGGTCAGCAAGTCTTTCGGCCTGTTTATTATACTGGGTTTCATATTTCCAGGTGTTACGCGGGTTAAGGATAAAAGGGTCTACACCTTTTACTTCTTTGGGTATACTTAAACCAAAAGGAGCAACTTCATCTACTTCAGCATTATCAAGTGAGCCATCCAGTATAGCTGAAATAATATTGCGTGTTGATTCCAGATCAATCCTGCTGCCAACTCCGTAAGGTCCGCCGATCCAGCCGGTATTTACCAGGTAGGCGGTAGCGCCATGCTTTTTCATTTTTTCTGCCAGTTGTCTGGCATATGCTGTTGGGTGCAATAAAAGAAAGGCCGCACCAAAGGCAGATGAAAAAGTGGGAAGGGGTTCCTTTACTCCTCTTTCTGTGCCGGCTAGTTTGCTGGTATATCCGCTCAGGAAGTAATACATGGCCTGCTCGCGGGTAAGCCTTGAAACCGGTGGGAAAACCCCGAAGGCATCGGCCGTAAGGAAAATGATCTTTTTGGGATGTGTACCCTTGCTTACCGGTTTTACGATATTGTTAATGTGGTAAATGGGGTAGGAAACCCGTGTATTCTCTGTTTTGGTGGTGTCGTAAAAATTGATCTCACCATTATCGGGGTTATAAACTACATTCTCCAGCAGTGCATCGCGCCTGATGGCATTGAAGATATCGGGTTCTTTTTCTTTGCTCAGGTTTACGCATTTGGCGTAGCAACCGCCCTCAAGGTTGAATATTCCTTCATCATCCCAGCCATGCTCATCGTCACCGATCAAATAACGGTCGGGGTCGGCCGAAAGGGTAGTTTTGCCGGTACCAGATAGTCCGAAAAAGATTGCTGTATCACCGTTCTTGCCCATATTGGCCGAGCAGTGCATGGATGAGATCCCTTCCAGTGGCAGGTAATAATTCATGATGGAGAAAAACCCCTTCTTTATTTCGCCCCCATACCATGTGCCGCCAACCAGCGACATTTTCTCTTTCAGATTGAATGCCACATACACATCGGAATTCAGGTTCTGTTGTTCCCAGTTTTCGTTCACCGTTTTACAGGCATTGAGCATAACAAAATCGGGTTCAAAATCTATAAGCTCTTCGTCTGTGGGTCTTATAAACATATTTTTTACAAAGTGTGCCATCCATGCTACTTCTGTAACTACACGGATATTAAGCCTTGAATTCTCATTGGCACCACAAAAGGCATCCATCACGTAAAGCTTCTTGCCATGAAACTGGTTAAGTGTAGTTTCACGAAGCTCTTCCCAGATTTCTTTGGTGATAGGGTGATTGTCTGACCTTTTTGCAGTAGGTCCTGCCCACCATATTTTATCTTTGCTTGAACTCTCGCGTACAATGTATTTATCTTTGGGCGACCGGCCTGTAAAAATACCGGTATCCACAGCTACGGCGCCCAGGTTGGTTTCAAAGCCTTTTTCAAACGGATCAGTTACAGGGTCGGTTTCGTGTTTGTAGAGCTCTTCGTAAGATAAATTGTAAAAAATTTCCGGCGTGTCTTTTATGCCGTATACGCTGACATCCGGCGGGTGAACCCGGATAGCTTCGGTTTTTTGTGTCATAGGGTTGTTTTTAATGATCAGCTGACTGTTCGCTGGGTTTAACGTTGTGTTTTGATGCTGCCAAAATTAAGAAAAAAGCTACAAAGGGATTATTTATTTCAATAAAAAACTGTTAGAGCGAGAAATGTTTTTTAAAATGAGATTTATCTAAACTTTACTTTTAACATTTTGTTTCACTCGCAAATTATAAATTATGTTTGATATTTCCTACAGCGAAATACTTAACAGAGTAGAACAAATCGACCCGGTTGCATACGTACGGTCAAGAAATTTTTTGAATGGCGCAGTAACGAAACTTTCACCCTATATATCCCGGGGCGTCATCTCCACGAGATTTGTAATGAATTCCTTATTAAACCGGGGATTTAAACCCGTTGAAATACTGAAGCTTATCCAGGAGCTAGCCTGGCGCGATTATTTTCAGCAGGTATGGAAAGCAAAAGGTGATGAAATCAACTACGACCTGAAAAATACTCAAATCGGTGTAAAGCATCATGAAATGCCATGTGCAATTTTAGACGGGAAAACCGGTATTCAGGCCATTGATAAGGGCATACACGATTTGTACAATACCGGGTATATGCATAATCACCTGCGTATGTATGTGGCATCCATTGCATGTAATGTAGGTGGAAGTCACTGGAAAACCCCTTCAAAATGGTTGTACTATCATTTGCTTGATGGCGATCAGGCAAGCAATACCTTAAGCTGGCAATGGGTGTCTGGCGCTTTCAGCAGTAAAAAATATTATGCCAACCAGGATAATATCAACAAATACTGTAATACAAATCAAATAGGCACTTTTCTGGATGTTGAGTATGAAGAATTTGATTCAATGCAGATCCCAAATGCATTGTTAGAAACCTGTATGCCTGAATTAAAGACGAAATTGCCTGAACCGCGGCAGATACAAATTGACCAACAAAAGCCCACTCTGATTTACAATGCATACAATCTTGAACCCGAATGGAAAAAGCATGAAGATGTTAACAGGGTATTGC
>JBHEOF010000152.1:0-4453 GCA_046261715.1 Bacteroidales bacterium | reverse complement strand
AAACGTTCAAATAGAGACGGATAAGACTGCTTATCATACCCGCGAAAATGTGCAACTTGATTTAAAAACATTTACAAATGGAGGAATACCCAGTTTGGCCAATCTATCCATTTCGGTTTATAATACTGAAATTCAGCAGGAAGTTGAAGAATATCCCAATAACATTCTTACACATTTTCTACTCAATTCCGAATTAAAAGGAACAATTGAAGATCCGGCCTGGTATTTTAAAGACGATAGTCTCACTACTTTGATTGCCCTCGATAATTTGATGCTTACACAAGGCTACAGGTATTTTGAATGGAAGGAGATCATGCAGAATAAATATCCCAAAATCGTTTATCAGCCTGAAAGCAGCATTCAGGTAAAAGGAAACGTTTCCAATTGGTTATCGGGAAAGCCGGTTAAAGATATAAAAATGACGATGATGTTTGTAAAAAGTCAGCTAGCCGTTCATGAGCAAACAACCGATTCGCTGGGGAACTTTTTATTCACCAACCTTTTTTTCAACGATACGGTTTATGTTTCGTTACAGGCGGGTGACAAAAAAAGCAGAAAGAATAACTGGATAGAACTCGATAATCGTTCATCAGTTTCTCCCGATCCCGTTATTCTGCCTGTAAGTTACAGATACAGCAATGACGACCAGTTTTCTACCACCTATTATTTAAGCGAAGCAGACAGTACATTAATAAATAGAAAATGGCAATTGAGCGATACGATTTTACTGGGCGATGTGAATATTCTGGCCAAAGAACGCAAGGAAGAAACCATTCATCTCCGGCCATATTTGGATGCTGATTACATTTTTGAAGTTTCGAAATATGAAAACATCTATTATGATATTTTGGAAATGATGGAAATCAATTCAGGTTATATGAGAAGATTTCTGGAAAAAGCTCCGCAGTATTTTCTTGATGGGGTTTTAGTTGAAATTGATTTTATTAAAGGGTTACCGGCAAGCTGGTTCGATACGGTTGAAGCAGTAAAATTAGCTCCCGGAAGAACAGGAATGGTACCGGGAATATTTTTTTATACCAAACGTGGTGAAACACAAAAAAAGAATCTTGATGGCGCGGGCATGAAAAGCAGCGAAATTGTTGGCTATTCGGTTATCCGCAAGTTTTATTCTCCGGTTTACGAAAATCAGCAACCTGCCGTAGTAAAGAATGATTTCCGGACTACAATCTACTGGAACCCGGTTGTTAGAACCGATTCAACGGGCGTGGCGCAGGTTTCGTTTTTCAACAGCGACGAAACAGGGAATATGCAAATAGTTGTTGAAGGAATAACCACTGACGGTAAACTGTGCCGTGGATTACATAATTATTTTGTGAAGGATTGATTTTAGAATTTTTATTGGAATCTGACCAAAACTTGATAACCCTATCGTCATTTTTGGATAAGTTTTGTCGATTCCACCTGTTACAAGTTTTTTGAGAAGGGATTTCCTTTGATGTTTGACCAATCTCTGAAACCTCTACAATCTATTCACTGGTGCTAATAAAATTAGTTACGACAATTTTCTGGATAGAAATGTAAATTGCCAGCAGTTTGTTAATGGATTAAATGAAGCAATTGGAATGAGTATCGTTGGTTTGTGAACTGATATGGAAACTTATGTATTAGTTCCATTTCCTGAAAGTCCGGAGTACATTGAGGAAGAATGGTTTCAGGACGAGGCCATTCTTGCTTTAGGAGCTGAAGAATCTGTTTGTTTGAAGAAAACCAATAATAAAAATCACTCTCGAAAGGGGTGGTTATTTAGTTTTTGAAAAAATTATGCCAGAAATAGAAGCAAGAAAATATATCAAGCAACTTTTTCATAATTGTTTGGAAAGGAATTGAAATATCTTGAAAGACTATAAATTCAGTAAGCCTATCATTCAACGAATCATAAACATCTTGAAACACTATTATGGTTTTTTTTCCTCTAATCTTGCGAAATAACGTTTCCTGGCTTCTTCAGTATCAGCACCAATTGCTATATAAATTCTTGTTCTTGAATTAATAAACACTGCTTGTAAATTTTCCAAATCGGGCGATTTGAAAGTAACAATTTTCTTATCGTATATCATATTTGTAATTAGTATCAAATTTTATGCCGTTTCTAATTAAATCACTTTAAGCAATGACTATTATTTGGTTGTTTGTTTTACTGTAATCAAACCAATTCGATGTTAAACTGGCAATTATTTCCACAGATGATGTTGAAACACATAACATGTGGAAAGCGCATCTTGAAGAAATTGACTACAAAGGCAGGGGAAATCAGAAAATTGAATTTCCAATTATTGATGACCCGAAAGCAGTTGCATCCAAAAAGTATGGTATGCTGCATGAACCTGTCAGTTCAAAGCGAGACATCAGGGGTGTATTTATTATCGACACGAAAAACATTGTCCGTTCAGTTAATTTCTACCCAATGGAAGTGGGCAGAAATATTAACGAAATTGTTCGCTCCATTGAGGCTCTGCAGGCAACCGACCAGGCCCAGGTTTTAACACCGGCCAACTGGGAAAAAGGCGGCGATGTTATGGTTCCTTATTATCCTTACAAAAAGGAACAATTGGAAGCTAATCCATCTCTTAAAGATGAATATTACAACATGGGAAACAGAATGTGGTTTAAGAAGGGAGTTGAATAAGTGTGTGTTTTTATAACTACTGCTTAACTGTTCTTTGGTTGGATTTTTCGAAGTTTGGCATTATTCTGAATTTTAGAGTGACCAATAGATTAAGCAATATTCGTACAATTTACAATTGATACCCGTAAAATTCAAATTAACTGACAGTTAACAATATTGAAATACCGTCCGATTTTATCAGTATGATAGATGTGTATCAATTTGAAAATAATCACGCATATAATCTTGATTTAATCAATTACAACATGGTTTTTATATGAGTAATTGGATTCAGTACCCTTTTGCATACAAAACCACCCATCGGGGCACAACACAGGACAGCAACCACTACAATATCAGGAGTAATACTGCATGCGAGATGAATACCCGTAGAGACAGTTGGAAAGATTGGTTCACTGCATACCGGAGTTGGCATATTACTTATTCAATGACATAGCGCGTATATGTCAGCCAGGTGAATAACATTATAATTATTATTGTTTATTCAGTTGGTTGTCAACGGTAGTGCAAGAGGATGTGACGAATCCGCTCGCTCATGGTGGTACGAAAGCGCTCCCTGTCAGCGTTTGCTGATGGGGCGGGCTACTCGGTTTTGCGCTGCCCTATATTAGAGAACTAATGGCCTAAAATGTAAAATATGCCCAATTGAAATCCCCTGTTGGTTGAATTTACAGTACCGTTCTTATTTATATTGCTTAATCCAAGATTATATCTTGCATCAATTCCCCAACCCGTTGCCGGAAATACATAGCTCGCACCAAAACTCAGAGCTAAGTCAATAGGGTTCATATCATTTTTAACGTCTATACTGTTGGATTTTGCACTTACCAGAAAACCTACCTGTGGACCAGCCTGCAATCTTAATCCATTGTCGAACATATATTGAAGCAGAACAGGTACATTTATATAATCCAGATTTAATTTATTAGTTCCATTGTCAACGGTTTGTATTGCACCTTGAGCGGAATATACTAATTCAGGCTGAATTGCAAATTGGTTATTGAGATGGATATGGCCAAGCAAGCCAAAATTAAACCCTATTCGTGGATCATACTTGATATTGTTATCATTGTGGACGTTATATACATTTACCCCACCTTTAATTCCAATGTTTATGTGTCCTGTAGGTGAATTGCCGTGTTGTGCACTTGCAATACCCGTTATCAAAATTGCTGTCAATAATCCGATTAAAAATTTCATAGCTTTTTTCTTATGTTTATTATTGGCCTTTCGTTGTCACTTTTTCCAAAAAGCAACTTTATAATCAAAAACAAAGGTGCGGGTTATTTCATGATGAAATGTTACACTATTTTATACATTTATTGCATAATTCACATATTAGAAAGGAATTAAATTATTTGTCGGACAAATGATGGGTTTTCAAATATCGTTTCACCCCTCGCATTTAGTATACTGTTCCGGATGCTTGCAGGGTCTTTGGCCCAATGTGGAATTAGGCCCTATGGCTTTTGGTGTGAAGGGTTTTTCGTTATCATAAATTTCAACATCAGGATGCGCGAAGCCGGAACTTGAAACCAATCATCGTACAGCTTGAGAACACCTTGCCAGTATCCTGTTAGTAACTTGTAAAATACAAAATGACGATAATATTTCATTACGGAAGAATTAAGTCCTTACTTTCTTGACCGCTTTCTGAACAGAAACGATTATCTAATAAATATAGAAAATATGAAAGACACTATTAAATAGAGTCTGTCTGTAAAGTATCTTTTTTTTTAATTTTTCAACTAAAGGAATTAGATTATAGGATTTTTGACCATCACCATCTTCCTTTTTCTGTTTTTT
>JBHEOF010000151.1:4017-4461 GCA_046261715.1 Bacteroidales bacterium | reverse complement strand
GCTGCGAACAGGCCTTCAGGTGGATATTCGCATTGTAAAGAAGAAATCATTGGGTGCAGCTAAGCTGTATTTTACCGGTTCCAAAGCCCATACGGTGTCATTGAGAAAAATGGCTAAGGAAGATGATCTCAAGATCAATGAATATGGTATTTACAAAGGAAAGAAAAGAATTGCAGGAAAAACAGAAAAGGAGATGTATAAAAAGCTGGGGCTTAAATATGTTGAACCTGAGCTTAGAGAAAACCAGGGAGAGATTGAAGCTGCCAAAAATGACGAACTACCCGGGTTGCTGAAATTAAAAGAAATAAAGGGTGATCTGCATACGCATACCAAAGCTACAGATGGTAAGAATACACTGAAAGAAATGGCTCAAGCTGCTGAAGAAAAGGGATATGATTATTTTGCTGTTACCGAGCACTCAAAAAAAGTAGCTATGGCAGGAGG
>JBHEOF010000151.1:0-3965 GCA_046261715.1 Bacteroidales bacterium | reverse complement strand
TAGATATTCTTGAAGATGGAACTCTGGACCTGTCCGATGATATTTTAAAAGAACTGGAACTTGTAATTTGTTCTATCCATTACAATATGAATTTATCCAAAAAGAAGCAAACAAAGCGGATTCTGAAAGCCATGGAAAACCCGTATTTCAATATTCTTGCACACCCTACAGGGCGTATGATCAACAAAAGAAGCGGATACGATATTGATATGGATGAAATAATGAAAGAAGCTGCTGACAAAGGATGCTTCCTTGAAATAAACAGTAACCCTGATCGCATTGACCTGAGCGATAAGTATATTAGAAAAGCTAAGGATGCCGGTGTTAAACTGGCAATTTCAACCGATTCGCATTCAACTGACAATTTTAATTATATAAAATATGGTGTGGCTCAGGCACGAAGGGGGTGGATGGGTAAAAATGACATTATTAATACCCGTTCATGGCAAGAGTTGAAGAAACTACTGAAAAGAGATTAAGTCCGGATTAATTCATAGAATTTAAAGAAAAAAGTTGTTTTGAATCAGAGTTTAAAGTAAATATTTACTTTTTAAATCTTGGAAAGATGGAAATGCTGGAACATCAAAAATGGATAATCCGCAATTTATCAGGCGATAAGGAGCTCTTTAAAAAGGAACTTTATAAATCGCTGGCCTGGCTGGAAAAAGAAGAAATTGAAGAACTTGTGGAATGGTTGAATAGTAACTATTGGGACACAAACAGCAATGAAATCATTGCAGTATTCAGAACCTATATGATTAAAAAGGTAAATACCTTTTATTATCAAAAAATTGAAAAATGATATTGATTTTTTTTGGACTACCTGCAACAGGCAAAACGTATTTGTCGGAAAAAGCAGCTAAGGAATTTGATGCGGCTCACCTGAATACCGATATCATCAGAAAAAAGATAAATCTGCAGGGAAAATACGATGAACAATCAAAGCAGATTGTATATGATCATATGTTGCAGGAAATGGCAAGTCAGGTGAATAAAAATCAACTCGTTATAGTTGATGGTACATTTCAAAAAGAAATGCATAGAAAGCAATATCTGAAAAAAGCCAAAGAGCTAAAACAAGAGTTGTATTTTATTGAAATGCGCGCCAAAGAAGAAACCGTAAGTGAAAGAATGAAATCAGACCGTAAACATAGTGAGGCGGATTTTAATGTGTATCAAAATATAAAAAGATCTTTTGAATATATGAGTGAACCTCATTTGATATTGTGGACAGATGTATTCACCGTTACTGAATTAATCAATAAAATAAAATTGTATATCAATGGAAAAAGAACAGATCATTAAAATGAAGGAAGAGTGCCTCTTCCCTGATAGTTGCAAGAATAGCACTTTTTCAGAAACCCATATTTCCTGGATAGTATTAACAGATCAATACGCTTTTAAAATGAAGCGACCTGTTAAATTATCCTTTCTCGATTTTTCAACTATTGAAAAACGTAAATTTTACTGTCTTCAGGAAGTAAAACTCAACAAACGTCTGGCACCTGACATGTATATTGGAGTTATTCCCATTACCAAATCATTGATTGCTGAAGAATCAAACAACAATGATGATATTATAGATTATGCAGTGCAGATGAAAAGAATGGACAATGATAAGGAAATGCATAAATTGCTTGAAGACGACAAGGTAACCGAAAAACACCTGGAAAAACTTGCACAAAAAATTGCACAATTTCATAAAGACACCCAGATTGTAAAAAATGCTTTTAATACTGCCGGCATGATTGAAGAATTTACCGATATAAATAATGTGCTTGATGATGATTCTGAAGATCAACTCATTGATCCTGATTACAAGGAAATAGTATTAAAATGTATTGAAAAATCTAAAAGTTATCTCAACGATAACAGAAGTCTTTTTAACGATAGAATCATCAGTGGATTTCAAAGGGATTGCCATGGCGACCTGAACGCAACCAATATTTTTCTTTATGATGATCCGGTAATTTTTGATTGCATTGAATTCAATGATGAATTCCGGTACATTGATGTATTGAATGAGATTGCCTTTTTATGTGTTGATCTCGATTTTTACGGAAGTAAAGATTTGAGCAGTTTTTTTGCAAAAAGTTATATGCAGTCATTTGATATGAAAGATGTTGACATGCCCGATTCATTATTTAATTTTTACAAATGCTACAGGGCCAATATCAGGGCAAAAGTAACTCTCTTAAGCCTTAGTGAAGATCCGGATGACAAGAATAAGCAAAAAGATGCGGAAGGCTATATAAAATTAATGGAAGGTTACAGTGAGTATTTTTAATATTAACTCCACGGATAGCTTAACACCCGTTATTTTTAAAAACAGGTTTTACATTCACTTAAAATTATAAATAGAAGATATTTGTTACTGAAATTATAAACCCTAAAACCAATTAATATGAAACGCAGTTTAAAAGAACTTAAAGGCTTTTCCATTGAAACATCTGATGGAACAAAAGGAATATTAAAGGATTTTCTTTTTGACGAAGACAGTTGGAAAATAAGATATCTGGATGCCGATTTTGGAAGTTTTTTCAAAGACAAACGGGTTCTGCTTCCTGTAAATGTAATGAAGGAACCCTTGTGGGATGACAAGAATATTCCCGTAAGCGTATCAGCCGAATACATAGAAAACAGTCCTTCACCAATGGATAAACCCACAGTTTCAAGGGAATATGAGAAAAAACTATTGGACTATTATCAGTTCGGTGCCTACTGGGCAGATGAAATGGTTACACCTACCGGCTCAGGAATGTATTATCCGGCCCGCCCCATTAAAGTTCCTGTAAAAGAAATAAATGAAAATGACCTGGATACAAAGCTCAGAAGTTTTAAAGAGGTTAAAGGGTATCATATTCTTGCTACCGACGGGCACCTGGGGCATGTGGAAGATATCATTGCCGATGATGCCGACTGGCAGCTTATTTATGTGGTAATTGATACGAGTAACTGGCGGCCATGGAGCAAAAAAGTCATCCTTTTGATCAGCTGGTTAAAGGAGATTTGCTATGCATCAAAAGAAGTATCTATTGATGTGGATACTGATGCTATTAAAAATGCTCCCGAGATTGACACAAGCAAGCCCATTGAGGAAGCTTTTGAAAAATCATTGCTGGATTATTATGAAGGTGTTTTTTCATCAAAAAAGGAAGAATAGTAGTTGTACTAAGTGAGATCCTGATCAAATCTTACATTTCAAAACAAAATTTTCAGGAAAATGGGCCCCCTCATAAGTCTGTTCATAATAGTTTTTTTATCCGTAATAATCACTAAAATAGGTGCAAGGGCTTTGATTAAAACCGGGCTGGCCAGAGATGCTGCGGTATTTCAGGCGAGGTCGGCTTTTACCGGTGTGGGCTACACTACCCGGGAAGCTGAAAAGGTAACAAGTCATCCTGACAGAAGAAGGATGAGCGTAATGAATAATCTTAAAAATCCGGGTGTTTAAAAGATCTTATATATGAAAACATTTATTGGTTGTAGCGGATATTCATATGATGACTGGAAGGGAGATTTTTATCCTGATGATATCTCTGAGGATGAATGGCTCTCGTTCTATGTAAAAAAATGCCCATACTCTTGAGAAGTTATTAAATGCCTGGTAATTATTTCGTATCTGTGCAATACTTTCTTTAATCTGTTTTTTTTACCATATAATAAGGGGTTATTCTAATATTTTTTGTGGATTTCCTTCTACAATCGACTCTTTAATTCAACATACGTTTCCTTTACTTAATTGAATTTCAGCTGTCTGTGGTACTTTGTGGTTCAATGGCATCAATTTTGGCACTGCTTTAAACGCCGGTCCCGGTAATTACAGGGTAAGAATTCAAATGATCAAAACACTTTGCTTATCACAGAAAGATTTGGTATCCCATGTTTTGCTGATTTTAGTTTATTTAAAAAACCGGTGACTGAATTGAAAAATGAAATTTAAAACTGAAGTATTATGTATATAG
>JBHEOF010000150.1:0-4476 GCA_046261715.1 Bacteroidales bacterium | reverse complement strand
TGGATTTATTCCAAGATCATCTTTCATTTCTTCATAAAAATCCATCATACGGTCAAAGTGTGAACCTTCCCAGTAAATTTTTCCACAATCGCGGCAGCGGAAAAATTCATGGAAATACTGGTTGGTGCCTGGTTTGAGTTCATCCTGGATTTCTTCTTTATTTACTTCTTCAATAGTGCCGTTGCAGGCTATGCAACGACTAAGAAAACGGATGTGATTTTTCAGCCCAAAAATATTTATGATCTCTCTTAACTGTTCTTTGGCGTAGCGCGACTCCACAAAATGTCCGTGTTTTACCCTCTTGTTTTTCAGAATACCCCTGTCGCGGGTGAGTACGATTCGGTTTTCATCCTCAGCAATCTGAATGATTTCCGGATCATCCAGGTCATTGCGGTACAGGGTGTCGAAGCCGGTCATTCGCAATATTCTTGCCAGTTTACCAAGGTGAACATCCAATATAAAACGGGCTGAATCCATAAAGCTGCTGAAATTTGTTCATGTTTTATTCAAAGTTATAAATAAAACCTAAAAAGGGCAGAAGAACAGAAAACGTTGAACGTTGAACGGAGAACTGTGACTTGCTGGAACAAAAGTGTAAACTTATCTTTGGCTATGGAATCATCAGCAACGATTACGGGCGCAGGGACTGTTGGTGATAAAGAAGCCGAGGAATGCTCCCATAAATACACTACTTAGTGAGTCGCTAAATATCCATGATTGAAGCTGTTGTGCTTCGGTAAAATAAAAAAATCCGAAGCCGGCCATTGCGCCTATCAATATATAAATGAGAGATTTCTTGAGATGTTGCGAATTTATTAACTTACTTATTCCCTTATTCTCTGGGGATGTTTCAAGTTTTTTGAATTTTATTTGCTGTCTTATATCCATATATGCAAATATATAAATATAACTTGATTTGTTTTCGGTATTTTCATCCAACCAAAAGTGATTTAATGAATTTTATGAGTGATGGTAATTTTTTCTTGTCAGCTGCAGTGTGTGCTTTACAATAACCAATACTCTCTCCGGGCAAACCTATGAAAGTACACTGGATTTTATGATCGACAGAGCCGGTTTGTATGCTGTTACTTTGCAAAATAATTAAAATCTGCTCACACTAATCTCTTATTCCTCCGACTCAATTTTTGGAATTTAATATAAAATTAATATTAACAAAAATTTACAATTCAGACAGAAGTTGTAGTTTTACCCAAATTCTAAAACTATAATCTATGAAAAACTTTATTAACCTTATGAAAATCGGTTTTCTTGTTGTTGTAATGTTAGCTGTGGCTTCCTGCGGCGGACAAATGTCTGGTGACAATTCTTCCAAAACATCTGCCGGCGGGCATTCTGTTGATGATGTTGCAGGAGAGTGGAAATTTGTAAATTTTGAATCTGACGGATCAAACGAAAAATTTACGGAATGTGATGCCCGCACTGTTTGGTATTTTACAAAGGAAAAGGGTGAAAACCTGACTGATGGCACAGAAGTTATGAAAATGGAAGCTGTTGCACCGGAGGATTGCAAATGGTTTGGTTTTGAAGCAAACTGGACAATGCTCCCTGATGGAATTTTTATATCCACTGTTAGAGTGGGAGGTTTGGGAGGTTTTTCTAATGCAGGTACATTCAGTATAGAACAGTTGGATGATGAAAGGCTTGTTCTTAAGATTTTTGAAAATGTTTATACCCTTGAAAGATAAATAACAGGGAGTGTTTGAAATATAAATAAACTGCATTTTACCTTAAAAGAAATAAAGGTTTTTATTTTATTTTTATCATATCAGTGTTTTTCGGTTATTGGATTTCTTTTTTTTACTGATATTGCCACCGATTCAATTACACGATAAGAATAATCAAACTTTTCAAAATGAATAATTCTTTACGAGGACTTTTTTCAGGTGCTTTTCTTCTCCTGAACCTGTTTTTGCATGCCCAGTTGCAAATAAACCAAAATAATCAGGAATATGTGATCAATTTCGAAGAAACCATCCCCGGAGTTATCAGCGGACAGCTTCAGGGATTGGGGTTTTCTGCCAATCCTGCTGAAGGGCAGCTTAACAGTAATGCCTGGTCAGTAAAGGGACTTGCGGGTGGAGATATGGATTTTGGTGGTGAAGGCACCACAGGCAGTTTCGCCATGGGAATGGTAGATGCAGGAGTGGATACGGGTGGAATTTATACTCACCCGGCCAATGGGAGTTCTGCAAAGCTGATGTTTCAACCCAACGATGATGATCTAACACCGGGAAGCATAATTTTGAAGATTCAGAACAACACCGGCCGTCATGTAGATTATTTACACACAAACTTTACTTACTATAAGTACAACGATCAGGATATGGCCACCCGAATTGCGTATTCTGTTTCTGATGATGAAATGCTTAGCTGGAACGATATATGGAACAATACTACTAACCAGGCAGCTCAGACCAATCCCAGTATGTCTTACATGAATCCTAAACACTTCATTCCGGTAAGCATAAATAATGGTGATTTTGTTTATTTGCGCTGGTATATGGAAGATGTTTCAGGTACAGGTGATCGCGATGAGTTATTTCTGGATGATATTAAAATAAGAATGATGGATACTGATGGATATTGTATCCCACAATTTGGTTCAACTTCAGCCGGTGCGGGTATCACATATTTTTCCCTCACAAATGTTGAAAATACATCTGATATTGATGAAATTGCCTATAGTGATTTTACTCCTATGGTTATAAATGTGGTTGCCGGAGATTCTTATGATCTGAAGTTCAGAACCGGTTCAGGTTTTGGCAGCAGAAGTCCAAAGGCAGGTGTTTATGCTGATTTTGATCAATCAGGTGATTTTACTGGACCCAATAACGACTTATTTGGTTCATATTCCTTTTCAGGTACTTCCGCTCAAACAGTTAGTATTACTATACCAGTTGATGCAGAACCGGGAGATACCCGGCTTCGGATTGTTGTGGTAAGGGATTCATACAATGCATTGGGTCCCTGCGTTAATGGTTTATGGGGAGAAGCGGAGGATTATACTTTGCGGATATATCCGCCCGGATCGTGCTTTTCTCCTTCCGGATTGAGTCTTGATGTGCATTATCCGGATCTTGGTATAATGGAATGGACACCCGGTGGAAACGAATCAGGATGGAACCTGGAGGCTGGTATTACGGGTTTTGAGCCGGGTACTGGTAATGAAACCGTGGCCACAAGCCATACTTCACCCACCTTTAATATCTTTTCAGGACTTGAGAAAGGTTCTTTATACGATGTTTATGTACAATCTGATTGTGGATCAAATACTTCATCATGGGTAGGACCTGTTACATTTTACACTCCTTTGATTGGATTTACTTCAGAGATAGTTGAAGATTTTTCTGCTGAAGAAGATCAGTCGTTTTTATCTATACCTGACGGAGACTGGCAAATAGTTGGAGATCATATTCAAAGCAATTCGGAAGGTAGTTTGCTTGTTAGTCCGCCCATTGACATAAGTGAAAATTACATTATAAGATGGGATGCATCAAATGATTCTGAATCTGCTCAGAATACCTACCGGCTTTGGTTAACAAATGAAGGCTTTATTCATCCCGATAATTTTAATGTTTTTCTTGGGGAATTTACTTCATCTTCCGATAGCTGGGAAGAAGTTACAGTTGACTTGTCTGCTTATCAGGGAGAACGGATATTTCTCGCCTTTGAGCATATTTCAACTGATGCGGGAGCTGTTCCGCTCAGGATTGATAATATTGCGGTGGTTCCATTATTTTGTGTAGCAGTTTCTGATATTTCTGTCACCAACATAACAGCCCATCAGGCAGATATCAGCTGGACGCCGGGAGATACCGAAGAAGAATGGATATTGGAGCTGGGTCCTGAAGGGTTTACTCCCGGAAACGGGGAAGAAGATGTTTCTGAAAATGTATTCAGCGATACTGAAGTTACTGTAACAGGACTTAACGATAACACTTTCTATTCTTTGTATATTCAAAGCCGGTGTGGTTATTCCGGAGAATCAATCTGGATGGGACCATATGATTTTACTACACTTTGCGGAATCGTATCGCCTGAATATACTGCCAATTTTACCGGTAACGAAATTCCCGACTGCTGGTGGAAAGGAAAATCATCACAGGCTGCACCCAGTTATATTCAAAATCAGTTTTCAGCATGGTTTTTTGCCAATGATGCGGCTTTTGTTAATTATACAGACCAGCGGAATGATTATCTGATTTCCAAAGCTATTGATCTGGGTGACGGTTCCGTTCAATATCAGCTTGAGTTTGATGTGCGCATGCGTTCGGTGTATTCTGAGATACCCGACCAGTTTGAGTCAGGCGAATCCTTTGAAGTTCGCATGAGTGATGATGTGGATTATCAGGATGGTCAAAATGTTTTCTTTTCGGAATCTAACAGCGTTTTGTTACGTGACATTGATAACCCAATTGGCTGGGAATGGGAACATGTTGTTATTGATCTTTCGGC
>JBHEOF010000015.1:346-55036 GCA_046261715.1 Bacteroidales bacterium | reverse complement strand
GTTATTACCAGCCGTGGCGTTGGTGAAGCCATCCGCAAGCATTTCTCAGGGCTGGGTTTTA
Source organism: Bacteroidales bacterium (assembly GCA_046261715.1). Taxonomy (GTDB): domain Bacteria; phylum Bacteroidota; class Bacteroidia; order Bacteroidales; family UBA7960; genus SKVR01. Next base: position 54,975 of record JBHEOF010000015.1, on the reverse strand, counting down.
AAGAAGGCAGGGATTTTATTCTGGCGGGGTGAGGGTATATCATCATCCGGATCTTTATCATGCGGACCAACACCAGGTGGATTAAACAAACCCCAGCGGTCAATAATATAATTCCATTTATCAAAGCCTTCGACCCAGTCAATGAATAGTAACCGGTATTCTTCTATTAGGTTACGTAAAATATTGAAGTACTCCACATACTCAAATCCAAAACTTTCCAGGGAATGATTTTGCACCATTAAATCGTTTGCAGCTTTACGAATTAAGGCCGCATTCTGCATTCGTATATCATATAAATCTCCTCCTTCAGCACCTGCAACCTTAACCGTAAGCATAGATGCATCCGACAGCATTTGCATCTTGATATCCTGCAAATTTTGATTCTCTTCGGGTATTAAATCTGCAATCTCTTTAACAACTTTATAAATTTCCTGACCCTTTCTAAAAATCGGCAGATTTTTCGGCGTCATTTCTTCTGAATCATCATCATCATCAAACATAGTATCATTATTATGGAATAGTCCTCAGACGAGTACTTTTCGAAAGGGCTTAGATGTTTAACCTTCAGCTCTTTTTAGTAACTGATTCGTCAGACGACTGCACTAGAATAATTAATTACTTCCCGATACAAAACCTCCCAAAAATATTCCCCAGCAATTCATCATTTGTGATTTCGCCGTTTATGGTGCCCAGGCTGTGAAGGGCGGCGCGCAGGTCGGAGGAGAGGAGATCGCCGCTGAGGCCGTCGTCAATACCGTAACGGACTTGCTTTAAGGCCTCCAGTGTGTCTTTAAGGGCCTGGTAGTGACGGCTGCTGGCAACTATGCTCTGATTGGCTTCTTCCACACCTACCGATACAGATTTAAGCAGGCTCTCCAGGATCAGATTAATATTTTCGTTGCGCTTGGCGGAAACAAAGATGGTTTCCATCTCCACCAGGTCAGAGAAATGGTGGGGCATTTCTTCCATCAGGTCGATCTTGTTGGCAATAAGGATCAGGCGTTTTTCCTTATCTTCCAGTGTATCGCGGAATTCGGAAATGGTTTCATTGATCTCTTCCATGGAGGTGGTGCTGGCATCAAACATATATAGGATGATAGCTGCCTGCCTGATCTTTTCGTAGGTGCGTTCTATGCCGATGGTTTCGATGGTGTCGTCGCTATCGCGTAGTCCGGCTGTATCAATAAAGCGAAAGGAAACTCCATCAATCACCAGCACATCTTCAATGCTATCGCGGGTAGTACCGGGAATTTCAGATACAATAGCCTTTTCTTCATTGAGGATACAATTGAGCAAAGTAGATTTTCCCACATTGGGTTTGCCGATGATAGCCACCGGAATGCCGTTTTTGAGCACATTGCCCAGTGCAAAGGATTTGATGAGTTGCCGCAATTCCTTTTTAATGATGGTGAGCAGTTCCAGCAGTTTTTCGCGGTTGGCAAACTCTACATCTTCTTCGCTGAAGTCGAGCTCCAGCTCAATGAGCGAAGCAAAGTCGAGCAGCTGGGCGCGCAGTTGCTGAATGCGTTTGGAGAAATGTCCGCGCATCTGCCGGAAAGCGATGGTATGCGATGTGGCAGAGTTGGATGCTATAAGATCGGCAACAGCTTCGGCCTGACTCAGGTCCATCTTGCCGTTTAGGAATGCGCGTAGGGTAAATTCGCCCGGACTGGCCATGCGACAACCGCTATCCACAAGCAACCGCAGGATCTCCTGTTGGATGTACCATGAGCCATGACACGATATTTCAACCACATCTTCGCCGGTGTAGGAATGTGGGTTGACGAACTTGGTCACCAGCACTTCATCCAGGGGCTTGTCGTCTTCCAGTATCTGCCCCAGTAAAACCTTGTGGGATTCTATTTCGGCAAACTTTGTTTCACCGTAAGGCTTATAGATCTTTTCCATTATGCTCCAGGTATTCTTTCCTGAAACCCTTATCACGGCAATGGCACCTGTGCCTGCAGGTGTTGCAGGTGCACAAATGGTGTCTTCGGTTTGGTAAGTGGAATGGCTCATGGCAGGTCCTCCTTTGATTTGTGCATACAAACCTAAACATTTTTTTAAGGAAAAAATATATTGTGGGCGAAAATTACAGGGGTTTGAAGTTTTTTTGCCATATAACACATATAGAAAACTATCTCAAAACCTTATATGTCTAATATGTTTTAAAGAAAAAAGCCTGGCGCCGGGAGTTCTCCTTTGCAGCAGGCCAGGGTGTATGGGTGAGTTTAATTCGCAAAAAATCCCCATCTTTGCAGCAGCACAACCAAACCAAACGCCATGCTTAAAATTGTAGCCGACCACAAAATCCCTTTCCTGAAGGGCGCGCTGGAGGGAGTTGCTCATGTGGAATACAGGCCTGCCACAGAAATATCAAATGAGCATCTCAAAAATGCCAATGCACTTATAATCCGCACCCGTACCCGCTGTAATGAGAAACTCCTTGCAGGAACAAACATCAGGTTTATTGCAACAGCCACCATTGGTCACGATCATATTGACAAAAATTATTGTGATGCTCATAATATCAGGTGGGCCAATGCTCCGGGGTGCAATGCATCATCGGTGGGTCAATATGTTGCATCTGCTCTTGCATATATTTCCGGCCGACACGAAAAACCCTTGCACGAACTTACCATCGGTATCATCGGTGCAGGAAATACAGGTAGCATGGTAGAATCTCTTACCAACACACTGGGCATGGAAATTCTGCTCAACGACCCGCCCCGCCAGAAAAAGGAAGGACATAAGGATTTTACCGATCTGGAGACTCTGCTTGAAAAGTCAGACATAGTAACCCTTCATATCCCGCTGGAGCAAATACCGGAGAACAATACTTTTCACCTTGCCGGGAAAGATTTCTTTAACAGCATGAAAAAAGGTGCATGGTTTATCAATACATCACGCGGTGAAGTGGCCGATACGATTGCAATATTCGAAGCCATTAGTAGCAAACACATTGGTGGCACAGTGCTGGATGTATGGGAAAATGAACCCGCTATAAACCGCGAACTTCTCAAACTTTCCGATATTGCCACTCCCCATATTGCAGGATATTCAGCAGATGGCAAAGCCAATGGCACTGCCGGCAGTGTGCAGGAAATAAGCCGGTTCTTCGGACTGGGACTAACCGACTGGTATCCCGAGAATATTCCTCTACCCGCCAATGCCAATACAAGCTTTTCTTGCCGCAACAAAAAACGGCAGGATATATTCCGCGAACTGAGTTTGCTAAGCTATAATATTTTGCAGGATTCGGATACCCTGAAAAAAAACCCTAATACTTTTGAACGGCAAAGAGAAAACTATCCCCTTCGACGTGAGCCAGGGGCTTATGATTTGAAAATATTTCACTGTGATGATGAAAAGAAGAAATTTATCAGGGAACTGGGATTTGGGGTAGTGTGATTGGTGATGGGTTTGTTTTTTTTACCACATAAGGCATATAAGGGTTTGTAAGGCATATAAGAAATTAAACAAATGAGTGTTATGGCTACGGGATCCTTCGCTCGTGGCAATACTACTGCAGATTATAACCGGAGTTACGAACCTAGCCGAATGTGAGCTCCGCGTAGCAAAAAAAAGAAGCACAAAAAACTCCGCGAACTCACCGCCTTGGTGTCTCTGTGGTGAAAAGCAATCACTAAACACTAATCAATCCCCAATAACCCAATAACCATTTCAAATTTTCAACTTCAATTAAACTAAATATCTCAGGAAAATACTATTTTTGGATCTTCAAAAAAGATATAAATCAGGATAAAAAATCAAAAAAACAAATAACACATGAGCGTATTGGTAAACAAGGATTCCAGGGTAATTGTGCAGGGCTTTACCGGCTCTGAAGGCACGTTTCACGCCACACAAATGATTGAATACGGCACCAATGTAGTAGGTGGTGTTACGCCCGGCAAAGGAGGACAAAAGCACCTTGAACTTCCGGTTTTTGATCGTGTTGACCAGGCTGTAAAGGAAGCCGGTGCCAATGTAAGTGTCATTTTTGTACCCCCGGCATTTGCTGCCGATGCCATCATGGAAGCCGCCGATGCAGGTATAAAAGTAATTGTGTGCATTACTGAAGGCATCCCTGTTAAAGACATGAACATGGTAAAAGAATATCTGAAAGGTAAAGAAACACGCCTGATCGGACCCAACTGCCCGGGAGTTATTACCCCCGGCGGATGCAAGGTAGGTATCATGCCAGGCTTTATCCATACGCCCGGCAGTATTGGTATTGTTTCACGCTCAGGGACATTAACTTACGAAGCGGTTGACCAGGTCACCAAGGCCGGCATGGGCCAGTCGACCTGTATCGGTATTGGCGGCGACCCTATCGTAGGTACCACCACCAAAGAAGCCGTTGAGCTGCTAATGAATGATCCTCAAACAGAAGGCATCATTATGATCGGTGAGATCGGCGGAAGCATGGAAGCCGAAGCAGCATACTACATCCGCGACCATGGCACCAAACCGGTTGTAAGTTTCATCGCAGGCGCCACTGCACCCAAAGGCCGCACCATGGGCCATGCCGGAGCAATCATTGCTGGAAAAGACGATACCGCCGAAGCCAAAAAGAAAATACTTACCGCCTGTGGCGTTACCTATGTGGACTCCCCGGCAGAAATAGGGATTACGATGAAGAAAGTATTGGGGAAGTAAATTGATGGGTTTAGATGTTTAGGGGTTTAGAAGTTTAGATGTTCGTGCTTCGGATTTAGCTTCGCTGAACTCGCCTGCGGATCGGTTCGTTTTTTCACTGCGGAGACGCCAAGGCAGAGCGTTAGATGAGTAGTTTTCAACTTTTCACTAATCACTATTCACTATCCACTAATCACTAATCACTATCCACTATTCACTATTCACTATCATCCTCAATTTCATAATACTGATACGCCCCTATATCCACCCGTTCCAGGCGGCTGTTGCCCAATATGTCGTAAGGTATGTCGATGGCAATATCGGGGTCGCCCTCTCCTATGGCAGGACTATCTTCGCGTAATCGGTAATCATTCTGGTTAACATCCAGAAATCCGGGTTGGGAGTTGAATATACTGTTTTCAAAAAGTTGCTCAAATTGCTGGTTAAGGGATGTACGCACCAGGCTGTGGTCAAACCGAAAATCTGCAATTGAATTGTCTGGATAAAGATCCAGCAGGATCTCATCCTGCAAGCTTCCATAGATAATTGAATTGCCGAAATAAGCCTTTTCAAATTCACGCACCTGAACAGTATTTGTGGTATCAATATAATAGTTGTTGAAAACAATAGATGGAGTTTGCCGGATTGAACCCGGCAAGCTGTAATAGTTACCAACAGTAATATGCCTGAAATCGTAGCTGCCGCCCAGACTCATATTAATGGCATGCACTCCGCAGTTGGCTACTAAAAGGTTACTTGCTTCTACCCATGCACCGCGCAGCTCAAGCCCGGTCTGGTCCATGTTTTTAATAATGGTATTTTGGATTCGAAGGGTAGGTTCGGTAAAGCTTCCAATAGAATCCATAACAATGCCGTAGGTGGCATTTTTGATGATTGCATTATCAATGCTGTGATTGCGGCTGTTGGCTGTAAGCCATATGTATCCCCATTGTCCGGGCAGATCGCTGTAACCGGGCTCAAGCCGATCACCCTGAAACATAATCGGTTCTTCAAGGGTACCCTCAACCTGTAAACTGGATCGTTGTAAGAATATAAGTGCCGACTGGTTATGGAAGTGTACCCGGGCACCTTCTTCAATACGTAAAGTAACATCCGGTGCTACGAGAACCAGACCATAAATTACCCAGGGTTTGGGTCCTGTCCAAACTGCATCATCTGTAATCAAATGATATTCAATACCCAACACGGTGTCGTTAATATTGGGACGGATAAAATTGGCATCCTGGCCCCAGGCAACCAGTTTTACATCCTGTACATTGTTATTGACTTCAAAAACAACACTATCGGCAATGACAAGCGGAAGATTCTGATCAACAGGGTCTACTGTTACCTCTACAAACACAAAGATACTGTCGCGCGGACCAATTTCCAGATCGCTTATGGAAGTACCTGATCTGCCGTCGGCGTTGATACGGAAATAGGATGAACTACCACCGGCCAGTTCCAGACTTGAGATATTGATCCGGGAATTGTTTCGGTTATATACTTTAAAGTACCGGGTTGAAGAGCCCACAGTGGTAAAAACAGTGTCGAACAAAAGTGAATCAACTGAAAGTTCAAGCCTGAGATCGGGTGATGGATCAAGATCATCAATCCGGCAGGATTGCATCTGTAATACAAATACAATTGCTATTAAAATACCTGAAAACCAAAAAAATCTTCTCATTCCTTTTCTGAACTGTTTAATCCTGCAGTTATTTTAACACACTATAAATTAGCAATATTTCATTTGCAACAATCAATAATGCAGAATGACCTTAAATTTATTTCACTTTGTAAAGAAACTACATGAAATACAACTGCATTACAACATAAAAAATTGTAATAAAATATTTGAAACACGCAAAATTAGCTTATTTTTGCAGCCTGAAAAAAGAAAGCTTTAAAAGACTTCAATAAAATCATAAAATGAAATGTCCATAATCGGTATACAGATAAAAATGATTGGAATGTAAGATTTGGACATTCCATCTGACCGGTTAAAAACAAATAAAAAACAGATGAAAGAAAATAAAAAAGGTCAAAAACAGGATCAGGGCGAAAAGAATATTGTTGCTGTAGAAGAGGCACTCAGTAAAAGTGAACAGTTCATTGAGCGTAATCAGAATCTGCTCATTGGCACCGTTGCCGTTATAGTTCTTCTTATAGCAGGTTATATAGGTTACACGCGTTTTGTACTTGAACCGCGCGAGCAGGAAGCCCGTGCAGAAATGTTTACTGCAGAACAGTATTTTGAGCAGGACAGTTTGCGTCTGGCACTTGAGGGAGATGGTATAAACTTCGGATTCCTGGATATCATTTCAGAATATCGCATGACCAAAACAGCTAATCTGGCAAGATATTATGCCGGGGTTTCATTTCTTAACCTGGGTGAATATGAAGAAGCCATAGAGCATCTGAAAAAGTTCAGAAGACGCGACCAAATTCTCAGTGCTATGTCATTAGGAGCCATTGGCGATGCATACCTGCAACTGGGTGAAACCGGAAATGCCATCAATTATTATAAAAGAGCAGCTGACCATGAACCTAACCAGCTTACCACTCCTGCTTTTCTCATGAAACTGGGCATGGTGAATGAAATGGAAGGAAACTACAAAGAAGCACTTGAAGCATATCAAAGAATCCGCGATGAATTCCCCGAAACCAACGAAGGCAGAAATGTTGAAAGATTTATTGCAAGGGTAAAAACGGCGCAGAAGTAGGTTAAGATTGAGATTGAGTTTGGAAAGCAGATGTTTTAATTTTACCTGTTTGGTGTTTGGCAAATAACCGATAAAGAGACAATGGCTGATAAAAAGAAAAACCTTTCTGAATATAATATCCATGCAGTGCCTGAAACAAAAGGAATGCGTTTTGGCATTGTTGTGTCGGAATGGAATGATGAAATAACCTTTGAACTTTGCCGGGGTGCTATAGATACTCTGAAAAAGCATGGTGTTGAAGATGATAACATCGACATTCATTATGTACCGGGTAGTTTTGAGCTACCCATGGGAGCGCAGTTTGTAGCAGAAACAACAAAAGTAGATGCGATTATTTGCCTGGGTTGTGTGATTCAGGGTGAGACCCGACACTTTGAATTTATATGTAATGCTGCAGCCGAAGGCATTACCAATGTAGGTTTAAAAACAAATATTCCTGTTATTTTCGGTGTACTAACTCCAAACACCTGGCAACAGGCCAAAGACAGAGCAGGCGGAAAACACGGGAACAAAGGTGATGAAGCTGCCATTACTGCTATAAAAATGGTAGACATGCAAAGAAAGTTGTAAGCATTTTTTATTTACCACAAATATTTTAAAAAGCCTTGAAGAAATCATCTTCGGGCTTTTTGTAATTTTACCAAATAACAATTCAAAATTATATTATGCAGAAGAAAGATCTCAGGATCGTATTTATGGGAACCCCTGAAATAGCAGTTGAATCGCTGAATGCTATTATTAAAAATGGCTATCAGATAGCAGGAGTGGTTACAGCACCTGATAAGCCGGCAGGCAGAGGACGCAAAATTCAGTTCTCAGAAGTGAAGAAATATGCATTGGAAAAGGGATTGGAATTGCTTCAGCCTGAAAAACTCAAAGCTCCTGAATTCATTGAAGAACTTGCTGCCCTGAAGCCTGATGTGCAGGTTGTGGTGGCATTTCGTATGCTTCCTGAAGCTGTCTGGAGCTTACCCCAACTGGGGACTTTCAACCTGCATGCTTCGCTACTGCCCCAATACAGGGGTGCTGCACCCATTAACTGGGCCATTATTAATGGTGAAAGCAAAACCGGTGTTACTACATTTTTTCTGGATCGCAAAATAGATACCGGTAAGATCATCGATAAACGAGAAATGGAAATAGAACCCAATGATACTGCAGGTAGTTTGCATGATAAATTGAAAGTTCTTGGAGCAAATATGGTAGTGGAAACACTCGACAGGATAAGGGAAAACAATATCAGCCCTATACCCCAGGAGGAGCTGGTAAATGATGGCCAAACCCTGAAGAAAGCACCCAAAATATTCCGCGAAGATTGCCGGATCGATTGGAATAAAACCTCCGGGGAGATCAGGAATCTCATCCAGGGATTAAACCCGGTACCGGGAGCATTTACAGAATTGTGTGTTGATAATAATGAATCTTTTATGATGAAGATATTTGAAGCAGAAGCTATTCGTGAAAAACATCAATACCTACCGGGAAACCTGCTCACCGATAACAAGAATTACATCAAAATAAGCACTAATGATGGTTTTATACATGTTAAAAGTATGCAGGCAGCAGGGAAAAAACGAATGAATACAGAAGATTTTCTGCGTGGATACGATTTATCAGCATGTAAGTGATCAAATGCAAAATAAATAGATACATCTCAAAACACCTGTAAACACTAGTATTTTAGCGTGAGTTATTAACAATAGCCCCTATTTTATCAACAAAATCAGTAGTTTTGTGATATTTAGCTTGCTTTTTTTTAGAAATAGCCTATATTTGCAATGGTTAAAGGAAAATTCTATATTTACTTAAACGAAACCTAACTAAAAACTAGAAAAATGAACAAAGCAGAATTAATTGATGCAATGGCATCACACGCAGGCTTAACAAAAGCAGACGCAAAGAAAGCTCTTGACGCATTTATCGGCGCAACAACCGGCGCACTGAAAAAAGGTGACCGCGTAGCATTGGTAGGATTTGGATCTTTCTCCGTATCTAAAAGAGAATCACGCAAGGGTAGAAACCCACAAACCGGTAAAGAAATCACAATTCCCGCCAAAAAAGTTGTGAAATTCAAAGCTGGCGCAGAACTTGCTGACGTGGTAAAATAACCACATGTAATAATTTTTTTAAAACCCCGGACAAACCATCCGGGGTTTTTTTTATCCTTTAAATGAAATCTCCTCATACATTTTCAGATAATCATTCCATCTTAATTATTTCCTTGCAACCCTTCATAAAAAAATATATATTTATCCGGAATAAAAAAAGCACATATGACAAAGCCTATAGAAAGTAAATCAGAAAAGATCAAAAACTTCGACCCCAACGGAGTGGGAAATACCAATGCCAATATTTTCGGGCTGCCCTTTACGGTTGAAGAGTCTGATGTGGTAATCATGCCTGTGCCCTGGGATGTAACTGTGTCAAATCTGGAAGGTACTGCAGGTGGTCCTGAAAATATATTTTTGCAATCGGCACAGATAGACCTTTACGATGAATTCGCTCCCGGATTCTGGAAAGCAGGGATTGCCATGGAAAAAATTTCACGTCGAATGGTACGCCGAAACGATTCTTTGCGGCCCCTGGCCGAAAAATATATCCATTGGCTGGAACAGAACGAATCGCAGGAAGATCATCCGGAATTCAACGAGATCAAAGAAGAAATCAATCGTGCCTGCGAAGAGCTCTGCGAACAGATCAAATCACGGTCGCTTTGCTACCTTGAACAAAACAAACTACCGGTAATTATAGGTGGTGATCACAGCACTCCTCTTGGTCTGATCAAAGCCGTTGCTGAAAAGAATCCGGACTTCGGCTTACTGCAGATAGATGCCCATGCTGATCTTCGCAATGCATATGAAGGATTAACCTATTCGCATGCTTCTATCATGCACAACGCCATGCAATTGCCACAGATAAGCAGGTTTGTTCAGGTTGGTTTGCGCGACTTCTGTGCGCAGGAGTTACAGATCATAAACGAGAATCCCGAACGGATGAAAGCATTCTTTGCAAGAGAAATTCATAATAAACTTTTTAAAGGTGAGAACTGGAAAAACATCTGCAGTGAGATCATTAAAGAACTACCCGATAAAGTTTATATAAGTTTTGATGTTGATGGTTTGCAACCGGCCGATTGCCCGGGAACAGGCACACCTGTGCCCGGTGGCTTAAGCTACAGCCAGGTCATTTACCTGTTCGAACAAATAGCACTTTCCGGAAAAAAAATACTTGGGTTTGATCTTGTGGAAACAGGAACAAGCACACTCGACGGAATTATAGCCTGTCGTATTCTTTACAAAACCATCGGAGTTATGCTGAAATCAAACAACAAACTACCATGATTTTTGATAAACATCCCCATGTTTGTTTTTACAGAAAGCTCCAATATTTCGGTATCAGCAGCCCTTTGTTTATATGAGTTTACAGACAGAATAAGAAAAGAAGTTATTAACCGGCAACCAACAGATGAAGAAAAACAGACTCTTTTGCTTGATTTTGCTTTAAAACTATCAAAAATCCCAAAATATATGCGACGGATGAAAATTGAGATGGAAAAGGATAAAAATTTAACAGGTATTTTTTAGTATATTTGTTTTCTATTCAATTATATATAAGTTAAACCAAATATTTTTTTTACCATGGGCAAAGGAGATATGAAAACCAGGAGAGGTAAGATTTTCCGGGGCACCTATGGAAAACTAAGGCCTCGAAGAAAAGCCGTTGACAATCCGGTAGGAATAAAACCACAGAAGAAAAAAGGAAAATAAACGGCTTAATTTTCAAAATTCTTTAATCAGGCAGATGCATTACTTTGTAAGATCATCTGCCTGAACTTTTCTCCCCTGTGCTCAAAATTCCTGAACATATCATAACTGGCAGCTGCGGGTGATAAAAGGCAGATTTTACCGGAGGGAGTCAGTCTGAATGCCGTATGAACAGCGCTCTCAAAATCATGGAACAGCATATATTGTTGCAGAATATCCGGCTTAACTGATTCCAGCTCATTGGCAATCCTTGCTCCAGCCTTACCAATGAACAAAATTTCCTTACAAGGATTATCCAGCAAGTAAGCAACCAGTTTAGAATAATCTACTCCCCTGTCATAACCTCCCAGCAAAAGGGTATGCACTCCCGGAAAAGTTTTCAATGCTTCTATTGTGGATTCAGGAATGGTACTAATCGAATCGTTGTAATACAATGCTCCATTGCGCCGACCCACAAACTCAAGCCTGTGGGGCAAACCATCAAAAGATGCTACCGTGCTGCGAATAACTTCAGGACCCACACCCTTCAAATATGCGGCCATTGCAGCAGCCATTATATTGGTAAGGTTATGCTCGCCCGGCAATTTTTTCTGTGAACAAAATTTTTCAATGCATACCTCCCCTGTACCATCATTAATGATAAGATCATCATCCATGCAGCGAATACCTGCTTCATCATTCTTATTGCAGTGAATTACCGTTTTTAAAGACGCTGCTTCATGCTCCTTGAGCAACTCTCTTATAGTATCACTCTTTCCGTTGAATATAAAAACATCACCGGGTTTTTGCCAGAGTGCAATATTGAATTTAGCGAGTTGATAATGACGATAAGATTCGTAATGATCCAGATGTTCCTGGAATATATTGAGTAAAACGGCTACCGAAGGTGACACCCTGATGTTTTCCAATTGGTGGCTGCTCATTTCAAAAACTACAATTGTATTATCATTCACCTTTTCAATGAATTCAAGGGGCGGTGTACCAATGTTTCCACCCAGAACCACATCTTTTTCAGCGTTAATCAGCATGTTATAAAGCAAACTAACCGTAGTGCTTTTCCCCTTTGTTCCTGTAACCCCTATTACCTGGTCTCTGAAGAGTTCAAGAAACAATTCTGTTTGCGATGTTATGGGTGGTAACGGACTTTTTCCTTTTATTGACTGGAATGAAATGCCCGGCGATTTAACCAAAATATCACAATCTGACAGGGCTTCAAGGTAATGATTCCCGCAAATAACCGATACATCTTCATTATTATTAAACTCCCTTATAAATTCATCTTTGCAGGTTGGATTTGAATCGGCTATTACAATTTTAATGGAATCCAAAAACCTGTTCAATACCCGGAAGGTTGATTTTCCTTCCCTGCCAAAACCCAGTATACATACTTTTTTGCCGGCAAATTTATCTGTTAAAAATTTTTTTATATCGCTTGTGCTCATTTGATTTGCTGTTGTGCTGTTACAAGTGATTCTTTAAGCTGACTTTCCAGCGCAGGCGAAAGACTATGAAACCTATTCCAGTAGTGAAGCTGATCTTTTAATGAAGTAAAGGTTATACCGCTTGTAGCCTTGCAATACTCTTCAAGAAGAACAGGCAATTTGTTACCGGTATTCTTTTTTTTGCAAAAATACGCAAGGGCTGAATTTACTTCATTAATAGTACCCACACATTCAAATGGTTTTTCTGCAGCAAGTCCGGCAAGCTGAAAAAGGATATCCTGTAAATCTTTCTTATCAAACAGATCTTCTCCGAAAATTTCAACCAAAACTTTTTTTTCCAGGAAGGGAGAGAGCATAATAAAAGTAAACAGACATTTGGGGCAGTTGCAGCACCAGCTATCGGTTTTGCTGCCCACATTGCAACTTTTAAATGCATGGAAATAATCTTTTTGTATGGAAAACAGTGCACCGATCTGTAATTCATTCAACGGTCTGAGAAAGCTCAGGTAATTGATATCAGGACAAATAAACTCATGAAGGTAATATCTGAAATCCTGTTCAAATTCATATGACTTGGAATACTGATGATTGATATGGGTGCCCGGTATGGTAGCTTCATTGGCACTCGCTTCATTTGAGAGAACTATGTTACGTTTTCCGGTAATGACACCCGCCAGTGCACTTACAAAAGCCAGAAGCGATGAAAAGGGTGTATGCCCGTTAAGAAATCCTTTTTCATTGAGTTTAAGCAGCGTTTGATCTATTTCCCTTTTCACTTCAAAAGTATCATTCTCCAGATCTGCAATTTCAATACATTGTCGTGTAGCCTCGCGTTGATTTATTACCAAAGCAGTTGCATCGTTTTTATACTTTCCCAGCAGATTTAAAGTTACCACCGAGTCTTTTCCTCCACCCACCGGGATAAGAAAACCATCATTAAGATCAGCCCTGAAAGGCTGTGGCACAGGATGAGCATTTTTTTCATATGTAAATGACATAAAGTCACTTTCTGATATCTCAATATTATTAAGATAAAAGAATTCACCCAATCCGAAATAGTACAATTTCTTCCACCACCTGGCCTGTGCAGGTTTAAGTCTGTAAGGTTTAATATTTACCTTGGGTGAGCAAGCAGCTTTCCAGTAACTTATCAGCTCTACCATCCCTATATGGAATACCAGATTATCAAGTACTTCATCTGCCGGAAGCATTTCCGTTAAACCCTTCAGATTAATTTTATGTTCAGGATAAAAATCGTACTTAACGCCCAATCTGAAATGAAATATCAGCCGTAGAATTCCATCTTTCAAATCCCAGGAAAAATCTTCATAAGAAAACTCAGGAAACCTTTGACGGAGCTGTTCAAACTTTTTATTTTGATCAAAATCTGCCATATGAACAATGGTATTCTTTTTGTTGTTTGAAAGTTTGAAGGTAAATGCAAAGATAATTCTTTAATTAAATCAAAGCCTTTAACCTTTTTATACTGTAAAATTTTTAATCACCACAAAAAGAACAACAAATATGAACCGTAATCTGCAACCCTCACAAGGCAGACTCCTGATAAGCGAACCCGCTTTGCGTGATTTTTATTTCAGCAAAGGCGTAGTGTTGCTTATTGAGCATGGGCCTGAGGAAGGCTCTTTCGGTCTTATCGTAAACAAACCCATTCATTTAAAACTCAATGAAGTTGTAAAGGATTTCCCAAAAAACGATTTCCCTTTATACCTCGGTGGACCGGTGCACCCCGAAAGACTCTTTTACCTGCACACATTAGGGGAACAACTCCCCGGAAGTATAAATGTTTTCGGTAACATTTACTGGGGTGGCGACATTAACAAGCTTATGGAACTGATTGATCTTAAACTCGTAGGTCCTGACCAGGTGCGGTTTTTTATTGGATATTCAGGCTGGGAAAAAGGTCAGCTGAACCAGGAAATGGGAGAAAAATCATGGATTATAACCCAGGCAACGCAGGATATGGTGCTTGCCGGCAGTCCTGAAGCCCTTTGGGGAAACATCCTGAAAAAACTGGGAAGTGATTATGCCATATGGGCCAACTTTCCTGCTGATCCTATTTTGAACTAGTATCATTACAGAATTATGATTCTGATATATCAGGGTTGTGTATTGCCGAAAACCAGAGCGATAATATGATCCGGCTTAACGCTTTCACCTTTAATAACACAATGGGCCTTATTGTAATAAGGTTCGCGCTCATCAAGCTTTTTCCTTATAAAAGTTACTAATTCTTCTTTTTCAAGACCCCGGATCAAGGGTCTCACGATCCTGCCATTTTTAAGGCGGCTTGCAAGGCTGCATTCGTGCATACGCAAATATACAGTTACACCTTTTGAATTCATTATCTCCATATTATCCTTGTAACATGGAACTCCGCCACCGGTGGCAATAACTACATTGCGTGCTTGGTCAAGTTTATGTAATAACTCTGATTCCTGTTGCCGGAAATACTCTTCTCCTTTTTCGTCAAAGATGCGGGTTACGGGCATGCCTTCCTGCTCTTCCAGCTCTTTATCCATATCCATAAAATCCCATGAAATCTTTTTAGCCAAACGCTTACCCAGAGTAGACTTACCGCTTCCCATAAATCCGATCAGAAATATTATCATAATTGTTTCTTTACACCCCGAATTAAGAGTGTTAAAATTATACGAAATTTACCTATTTCCAAAATGGCGAACTGCAATGACAAGAGCAATTTCAAGCTTTTTCACAAAAACAGGGATAAATTATCACTAAGGCTCAGGGAATAACGCTAATTTTGCAGAAACTTTAAGCACTTATGAAAATATTCACTGTTATAGGGGCCCGGCCACAATTTATTAAAGCTGCAGCAGTTAGCCGGGCCATTGAAGCCGATTCGTCAATAAATGAAATCATCGTACATACCGGACAACATTTTGATGACAATATGAGCCGGGTATTTTTTGATGAACTGAATATTCCACGTCCGCTTTATAACCTGAATATTCACAGCCTGAATCACGGTGCAATGACCGGCAGAATGCTGGAGCAACTGGAAGAACTCATGCTGAAGGAGAAACCTGATGTTGTGATGGTTTACGGCGATACCAACTCTACCCTGGCCGGTGCCTTGGCGGCAAGTAAACTACACATACCCGTAGCACATGTGGAAGCCGGACTGCGTTCCTTCAATATGAAGATGCCCGAAGAAATCAACCGCATACTTACCGACCGTATAAGCACTTTTCTCTTTTGTCCCACCACCGAAGCCATAGAAAATCTGCGAAAAGAAGGTTTTGAAAACCATGCATGCCATGTGGTAAACTCAGGCGATGTAATGTATGATGCAGCTTTATATTACGCTGACAGAACCAAATCACCTGCGGCGGATATCCCTGAAAATTTTACATTAGCCACATTGCACCGTGCTGAAAACACTGATGATATGCAGCGCCTTACCAGTATATTTGATGCTTTCAATACCATTAGTGAAGAAATGCCGGTGGTGCTTCCCCTGCATCCCCGTACACGAAAAATAATGGAAAATAATGGTTTGAAGAACAACTCCAGCCGGCTGATTCTTCTTGAGCCACAGGGTTATCTTCAAATGATCAGTATGCTAAAAAATTGCAAAATGGTTATGACCGATTCGGGTGGTTTGCAAAAGGAGGCCTACTTTTTCCAGAAACCTTGCATTACCTTGCGCACAGAAACCGAATGGGTAGAGTTGGTTAATTCAGGTGTTAACAAGTTGGGTGGTTTTGATAAATCAGTTATAATGGATGCTTTCAATGCTTTTCGCAACAATGATACGGTTTTTCCGGAAAGTCTTTACGGAAATGGTGATGCATCACAAAAGATACTTCGATTTCTTAAAGAGATTTATTAAATTTACGCTTTTATTATCCATATCACATTAAACTCATACGGGGAATTACATGAGTGATAATAATGCATTAAGAAAATCAGAAAAAAGATATCTGCTGGCCCAGCGAATGACCTATACTTTGCTGGCCATAATTCTTTTTATATATGGTTTAATAGCCATACGAAATTTTATATACCCCATAGCATTTGGCTTTTTACTGGCATACCTGTTGTTTCCCATCGCTAACTGGCTTGAAAAAAAAGGAATACCACGAATACTAGCCAATTTTATTACTATTATTGCTGTGCTGAGTGTTTTGGCAAGTCTTATTTTGCTTGCTTACAGCCAGATAGCACCTATCGCAGGTGAATTACCCAAGTTGCTGGATACCGGTATTCGAAATATGTCGGATATGCTTGCCCGTATTGGTGAATATTTTGGATTTGACAGAAGTGAAACAAGCAAACTGATCAGGGATCAAACATCAGCCATTATTGCTTCAGGTGGTGAGTATTTACAGGATATTTTCAGTTCTACAGCCAGCACTATTGTGGCAATGGGATTGCTTCCCGTGTATATTTTTCTTTTTCTCTATTACCGTACCAAGTTTGCTTACTTCCTGCTGAAAATTGCCGGCCCGTCAAGACGAAAAGAAACCATTGATATACTCAGGGAAATATCAAAAGTATCAGCCAGGTATATGGGAGGTGTGATTGCTGTTGTAACCGTATTGTGTTTTCTCAACTCGCTTGGATTATGGATCATTGGAATGAGATTCGCCATTGCATTGGGGATCGTTTCGGCATTCTTTAATTTCATTCCCTATTTTGGCACTTTGCTGGGTGGGTTGGTGCCCTTCCTCTTTGCCCTGCTTGTAGAGAATGATCCGGTACTTGCATTCAGAGTTATAATACTTTTTATCATCATCCAGTTTATTGAAAACAACATTCTTACTCCCAACATTGTAGGAGGAAATGTAAAGGTTAACCCGTTTTTCATCATCACCGGCCTGGTGGCAGCCAGCATCATCTGGGGCATCCCGGGTATGCTGCTCATTGTGCCTTTCCTGGCCATTGTACGTATCGTCTTTTCCCACATTGATTCTATGCGCCCCTATGCCTTCCTGCTGGGAGAAGAAGGAACGGCGAAGCATTCGATAACGATAAGTAAGGTAAAAAAGCTTTGGCCATGGGCGAAAAAGAAGGTTGAGAAAATACAGGATAAAATCTGAAAATTATTAAGATTAATCAAAGATCACATCCTTCTCACCACCCTCCTGAATACCACCGGTAATCTTTTGCCAAAGAGCAAGGCCGAAGCAATGCATACCAGAGAAAAAGCAAAAACAGTATAAGGTACGCCAATAAACTCGGAAATCCAGCCGGCGGCCAAACTACCCAACGGAGTTATACCCATGAACGAAAGACTGTAAAGCGCCACTACCCTGCCACGCTTGTCTTCATCGGAGATGGTCTGGATAAGGGCATTGGTGCTGTTAAAGTGTACGATCATACCAAAGCCTGTGGCGGCCATCATAATAAATGAAAGCGCTCTGATGGGCGAAAGGGCAAAGATGCCCAGCCCTATGGCAAAAAGAAGTGCCGCACGAAAAGTGGTAACCGGAATGGTATGTACATGCTTTCGGGCTGCCAGGTAAAAGGCACCTGACAAAGCTCCAAACCCCAGTGCCCCTGTTAATATCCCGAGCAGCTCTGAACCGCCCTGCAACACATCTGCGGCAAATACCGGCAGTAAGGCCTGGAAGGGTAATCCGAAGAAACTGCTGAGCATCACAAGGGTTAACAGATAACGTAAAGGTTTTTCTCCCAGTGCATAAGTAATACCGTCTTTCAATTCCCGCAAAATGGAACCTTTAATTAAACGGGCCTTCTGTTTTTCAACTTTCATGGCAAACAAACACACCAGCACAGCGATAAAACTTACCCCGTTGATAAAAAAACACCAACCTTCGCCCACCAAGGCAATCAACACACCTCCAATCGGCGGGCCAATGAACCTTGCCAGGTTATAGAGTGACGAATTGAGCGCAATGGCATTCCCCAGATCGGCACGGTTGGTGATCATGTCGGGGACAAAGGAATTGCGGAAAGGAGTATCAAAAGCAAGTATAGTCCCATTCACGGCAGCAAGGGTAATGATCATGGGTACTGTTACAATATCAAGCAGCACTGCAAAGGCCAGTATAAAAGCTACAACCATGGCAGCTGCCTGCGAAATGATGATCACTTTCCTTCGGTTAAATCTGTCGGCAAGCACCCCCGCGAAGGGCATGATAAACAGGGAAGGGATCTGCTGGGCAAACGCCACTGTTCCCAGCAGTAAGGCGGAACCTGTGAGCCGGTATAACAGCCAGCCCATAGCAATATTCTGCACCCATGTACCAACAAGCGAAATGCTCTGCCCGTAATAGTACAGCCGGTAATTGGGATACTTGAATGCCCTGAAAATGGTTTTCAACGTACCCGGCGCTATGCCTATGCCGCGGAATATCATTAAAAAATGGGGTTGTTTTGCGGGGCAAACGTACGGATTTTTTTTGAAATTGGGGATGGGAGGGTAAGAGATTAAACGCCAGAGAATGGAACACTGATGACGCGGATTTTATGATAGACGCAGATAAATAAAAAAAATGATTCTACATTAGTTTTTTTGATACAAGAAGGTGTACGCATTCGAACACATAATAGACGCTATCGGACAATTTTTTTATCACTCGTTCAGCCAAAAAGATTTTATATTATTGTAAATACTTGTATTACTATTACTTAAAAACTTTGGCACGAGTTTCGTTATTCATATATCAGATTTCAAAACAATCCAAACGTAATAAAAAAAATAAAAACATAAAAAACTCAACGTCATGAAAGCAAAAATTTTAACCCTCGCAGCCATCCTGATGATAAGTGCAAATTTTGCCAACGCCAGCAATACAGTAAAAAGCTTTAAAATGGTAGATATCAAAGGTAAAATTTACGAAATTCAGGTAAAAATTGAAAATCTGAATGAAACATTTGAATTTGACACCAAGGTTATCTTCAATGAAATTAAACAGAAGGAAAACGGACAGCAGGAGATGCTGGATATCACACCCTTCATCAAGCCTGAAAAGGAAGTAGAAGAAGAATTATTCTAAGCTCAAAAACAGACTACTTCATAATAATCTCTTCATAGTGTTTTGGTTTGGCCGGGCCTCTTTCCCCAAAGAGGCCCGGTTTTTTTATGTAAAAAGGTCAGCAGCAATGCCATCGGCAAAGAATTTTCCTTCAGATGAAATGAACAGTTGGGTGGGAGTTTCTCCCATCTTGCCGTTTTTCAAATGTTTTTGAGCGGCATGCATCATCTTCTCAAAATAATCATTTCCGAAATGGTTTTTAACCAGTGCCTTATCAACTCCCCACATGGTGCGCAAGGCAGTCATTACATATTCATTATATTGTTGGTCTATGTTAAGTATTTCCTGTTCGAAGGGGGGTAATTGTCCGTTTTGCAGATTATCGATATACGCACAGGTGTTGGCAACATTCCAGCGGCGCTTACCATCGCGGTAACTATGAGCCGACGGGCCCAGTCCCAGGTAGGGCACTCCTGACCAGTAACTCAGGTTATGCCTGGAGAAAAAGCCGGGTTTCCCGAAATTGGATATTTCATAATGTTCATAGCCATATTGCGAAGTTATTTCACACAAAATCTCAAATTGCCGTGCCGATTGCTCTTCATCAACCGGTACTGCTTTACCCTTGCGGATAAACACTTCGAGCGCGGTTTTCTTTTCTACCGTAAGACTGTATGCCGAAATATGGGGTATATCAAAGGATAATAGCCGCATGATGTTCTCTCTCCATAACTGATCATTCATACCAGGTGTGCCATAAATAAGATCGGCTGTAATGTTTTCAAATCCTGCTTTTCTGGCATTTATCAGCACTTTCCCGGCCTGTTCTGAGGTGTGAGACCGGTTCATGTATTTAAGGTCGGTGGCATGAAAACTCTGAATGCCAATACTCAAGCGGTTCACGGGAGTATTGCGCAGGGCAGTCAGTTTTTCCTGGCTCAGATCATCCGGATTGGCTTCAAGGGTAACTTCTGCATCGGGTGTGAGTTGGTAATATTTAAAAAGCTCCGAAAAAATTTCTTCCAGTTCAGATATATCCAGTAAGGATGGGGTTCCGCCACCTAAGTAAAGAGTATCCAGGTGATTTTTCTCCCGGTCGTCCGTTCTGAGAAAATCCCTTTGCAGGGCAATTTCCTTTTTTAACGCCTGCACAAATTCAGGTCTTCTTTTCTGCGATACAGAGAAGTGGAAATTGCAGTAATGGCAGGCCTGCCTGCAAAAAGGTATGTGAATGTATATTCCGGGCATATTTTTCAGAATTTAAAACCAATGCAACCTTCTCAAAGCATTGGCCCGCAGGCCCACCATCAGATAGCCGGCGTTTATATCAGTTCCCATGAATTGCTCATTCCGCAGGGTGTAACTCAAATCTAGCCAGATATTGGGGCGCCACTGCCAGGATACTTCTGCCCGCAGCATAAGCAGGTCTTTGATTTCTCCCTGCAGGAAGGTATTTCCGTAATCGTCTATCCGGGTTGTATAGTCGCGGTATATATTGCCTCCCATATTGATTCCCAGGGAATCCATTCCCTGCCGTGCGGTGAAAAGCGTGGCATTAAGGGTCCAGTCGGGGTGCGGCATATACCTGGCCTGCAATATCAGTTCTCTGAAATTGGCCCCCAACGGATGGGCCAGCGCCTGGCTGTAATGACTGCAATTGGCGGCGGGCCGCAGTCCCGAGCCATCCACATCATAATGACTGTATGTAAACGGGCGCACCCAGTTCCCTTCCACCTGGATATCCAGATTATCAACTCCAAGAAAATCCACCCAGTGGAAACCTTTCTGCAAGCTGAATTTATGACGGAAAGATGCACGCTGATCGTATTTTCTCTCAGACCTAAGTCCTGTATTGTGCAGGAAATAATCCAGGTCGTATTTGATGTCTCCGATATGAAAATCGTCGGCGTAAAACTGTCCGTAAAAAGCCACCCGGTGGCCGGCAATCCATCGCCAGAACATACCCAGGGCCACCTTGTCGGGATCGCCGATGTGATGCTCCATGGCCCGGTAAAAAATGACCGGATTGAGGTAATGGAGTTCAAAGGAGCGCTGTGAATTCAGGTCGCTGCGACCAAAAACCACATTCTCAAAAAGGCCCAGTTGAACACGTGGTGTGATGTTGATAGAAAGCGTATGCGAAGCCATATATTTGGCATCAAACATTCTTCCGCCAAAAGATCTCAACGGAAAATCCACCAGTCGGGCAAACATATTCTGGTAATGGAAACGCCACAGGCGGGTATTGATCTTCAGGAAAAGATAGTTGTTGCTGTAATCGGAAAGGATAAGCGAACGCTGGCCATAACCCAGCATGTTGCGGTCCTGACCAAACTGCAAACCAATGTTTTCAGTAGCCTGAAAAGCGATATATCCCCTGGCAGTAAAAAAGTCGTAACCCCGGTCACCAAATGGGATATTCCATCCCTCACCCGGAATGGCGCCTTGCTGACTGAAAATTTTAGCCTGCACATAATCGGGAAACCTTGCCTGATTGTCAGCCAGGTAGCTGTAAAAACCGATCTTTTCATCTATCATTCCCCGGATTTCCACTCCACGCGTATTCACATAGGGGTTTAGCGAACCATCGAAACCGCTGCCCGCTTCCAGGTGCAGTACCGGATTGATGACCAGGAAAAATTCATCATCATGATACCTGAAAAGATCGGAAGGAGTTTTGTAAAAAGGGCCCGTCCAGGTTCTCCGGGAGTTGTCGGCTTGGGCATCTGACCATTCGGCTGTGCTTTGTCCGATGGCGTGGATCAAATGTCTGTCGGTTTGGGTTACTCTCCTGGCTGTTGTATCGGCATGCTGCAAAAACTCCATCATGGCCTTCCTTTCCAGCGGCTTTAAAGCAAAGTGAAAATGTGGACTGCTGCCACCTGATTTGATCTCCATCCGCTGAATGAATTGATGCCACTCGTGGCCGGAGGGGAGATAGGTGCTTTGGGAAAAAACCCAAAAAACACTAAGCATGATAAAAGTAATAGTAACCAGAATAGTTTTTAAAAATTTTGGCATGAGGTTGATTTCTTTCGGCGAAAAAAGGAATAAAATTCATAAAACGCTAACGCCTGCAAATTTAATTTTATTGGCGTAATAAAAACCAATAAAAACACTGATTCCACTATATCTTAAAACCTGATCTTTTTATATACTATTATTTACTTTATTTAATTATATCCTGCTTAGAAGATTCTTACTTCCATTCAACCTTAAAAATTACCCATTCAGCTACTCATTCTTGGTATCGCGGATTTGCAACAATAATTTTGTTTCCCAATAAGATTATTGTTGTTCTTAAAACCCAATGCCATGAAATACTTTATTTTAATTGTATCTGTTTTTCATCTGATGATGCCTGTGCAGGCTTCAGAAAACATAACACAAACTATCCGTGGTCGCATTACAGATCGTCAAACGCTTCAACCTCTTCCCGGAGCCAATATTACAATCCCTGACAGCGATCCTTTTCGTGGGACAGCCAGCGATAAAAACGGATATTTTGAACTGCGCAATATACCGGTAGGCCGTGTAGATGTAAAAATCAGTTTCCTGGGGTACCGGGAAGTGTACCTTGCCAATATTAACCACATTTCAGCCAGAGAAACCGTTCTTGAAATACAAATGGAAGAGTTTGTTATAGTGGGGAATGAAGTAGTTGTAACGGCTGCTTCAAGTAAAGCTGATGCCATCAACCCCCTAGCCAGCATCAGTGCCCGGGGTTTTACAGTGGAAGAGACCGAGCGGTTTGCCGGCACCCGTAATGATGTTTCGCGTATGGCTTCGGGTTACGCCGGAGTGAGTATAAACAGCGATGACCGCAATGATATTGTGGTAAGGGGCAACAGCCCATCAGGCCTGCTTTGGCGCCTGGAGGGGATCGATATCCCCAGTCCCAATCACTGGGCTGCATTTGGCTCAACGGGAGGTCCTGTAAGCATGTTAAACAATACCTTGCTGGCCAATTCCGATTTCTTATCGGGTGCTTTCCCGGCAGAATACGGCAATGCCACTGCCAGCGTGTTTGATCTAAGGATGCGAAATGGCAACGACCAAACACATGAACACCTTTTCCAGGTTGGATTCAATGGATTTGAACTTGGGGCTGAGGGGCCTTTCATGAAAGAAAACCGGGGTTCTTATCTGGTTAACTTTCGCTACAGCACCATGGAAGTATTTGAAATGGTGGGAATGAATTTTGGTACCACCGGTGTTCCTAAATATCATGATCTTTCATTTAAACTGAACCTTCCCGTTACCCGCGCGGGAAGTTTTTCCCTGTTCGGGCTGGGAGGTCGAAGCAAGATAGAATTTCTTGATAGCAACCGCAAGGGTGATGACCTGGATTATTATGCAGGTGAGGGATTTGATTTAATCAACAGTGCTGATATGGGTGTAATAGGTATGAATCATATTTTTACTATAAACTCCAATACATGGCTGCGCTCCACATTGGCAGTAAGTCATCGTAATACACGCACACAGATGGACAGCCTAATTTATCCCATTTTGGAACCTTTCAGAATTTATGGGAATGATTTTCGTGAAAACAGGTTTTCCGGAGCCCTTTCTATAAACAGCCGAATCAGCAATCGCAACAGTATAAAGACCGGACTAAATTTTTCCATGCGAAATCTTGAACTCAACGATAGTGTATACAATCATGATTTTCAACAGATTATTGATATCCGCAACATGAAAGGTGCAGGTTGGTTGGTTCAACCCTGGTTTCACTGGCAGCATAAATTAAACAACGATTTTACACTAAACACCGGCCTGCATTATCAGCATTACCTGATGAACAATACCAGGTCGCTGGAACCCCGGCTGGGTATCAGCTATGATTTTCTGCCTAATCAGCGAATCAGCCTGGGAGCAGGCCGACACAGCCAACTCCTGGCCGAAACTGTATATTTCTCCAAAGTTTTTGATGGAAACAACTATCATTACCCCAATAAAAACGCCCAATTGATGAAAAGTGATCACCTGGTTATTGGATATGATATAAAATTAAATACCCATACCCGCCTAAAGCTGGAAACCTACTATCAGAAACTTTTTGATGTACCTGTAAATGGATCGGTCGCTGACAGCTATTCCATGCTCAATGAGGGAGCCAACTTCGGGGTTTTCAGTCTCGATACCATTGTTAGCAAGGGAATTGGCCAGAACATGGGTGTAGAACTTACCGTAGAAAGATTTTTTCACAAAGGCCTTTATTATTTGCTCACGGTTTCAGTTTTTGATTCCAGATACAGGGGATCAGACGAAATATGGAGAAATACAGCTTTTAATAACAATTATATTGCTAACTTTCTGGCCGGTTATGAGTTCAATATCGGTTCATCATCCCGGCGACAAACCACCATGGATATCAATATTAAAACTACCCATGCCGGCGGGCAACGATACATACCTTTTGCCACGGTGTGGGATGATACCCATCAGGCATACGACAGGGTATGGCTGCACGACAGAGCCTTTGAAAGCCGATACAGTGATTATTTCCGCACCGATGTTAGTATCGGATTTAAAATAAATACCGGCAAAGTAACACAGGAATGGATGATTGAAGTTACAAACCTGTTCGATAACCAGAACATCCATTCCATGGATTTTGATAAACAAAACGGTACTGAAAAAATTGTACCTCAACTGGGCAGAATGATCATCCCTCAGTGGAGAATTCGGTTTTAAATTGAAAAATTATGAATATTACAGTTTTAAACGGAAATCCGGCAGATGAAAAAAATGGTTTTACACCATGGGTTTCAAAACTGGTTTATGAACTAGAAAGGGTCCATAATGTAAGTTAATTCCCTTTAAGCCGAATGAATATCAAGCAATGCCGGGGTTGCTGGAATTGCTGGTGGAAAACACCAGGAATTTGCAGCCTGAACGATGAAGCTGAGCCGGTTATGAAGGCGGTTATTCATTCTGAATTGGTGATTTTCGCTTCACCCCTTATTGCAGGATTTACCAGCAGCACCTTAAAAACAACTCAGGATAGGCTCATTGCACTTCTGCATCCATATATAGAGCTGGTTGATGGAGAATGTCACCATAGAAAAAGATATGAGTCATATCCTGATTTTGCTCTTTTGCTTCAAAAGGAAGCAGACACTGATGAAGAAGACATTAAAATCATAACCGATATCTACCATCGATTAGCAATAAACTTCCATTGTAAACTAAAGGATATTTGGTTTACCGAAACCCATAAAACAGAAAAAATAGCCCATGAAATTAGCCATATTTAACGGTTCGCCCCGGGGTCAAAAGAGCAATTCAAAAATTCTTATTGACCATTTTCTGGAAGGATATCGAAGTAATAATCCGAAAAATAACCTGCAGGTTTGCTTTCTTTCAGAAACCAAAAAGCAACAGGAACATCTGGATATTTTCTTACAATCCGAAATTGTAATTATCATTTTTCCATTGTATACTGATTGTATGCCGGGTATAGTAAAATCATTTTTTGAACAAATCCATGTTATAGAAAATCTGCGCAACAAGAAAATTGGGTTCATTGTACAATCAGGCTTTCCGGAAGCTATACATTCAATATACGTTGAGCGATATCTTAAAAAGCTTACCAAAAGATTGGGATGTAATTATCTTGGTACTGTCATTAAAGGAGGAGTTGAAGGGATACAGGTAATGCCTTTATATATGACAAAAAAGCTTTTCAAAAGATTTTATGGACTCGGAAAATATTTTGCTGAAACAGGGAGCTTTTCACAATATCTTAAGAGAAAACTTATGGTGCCAATGCGCATGTCAAAGCTCAGGAGAACAGGATTTTATGTATTGAAGCGAACAGGACTGCCTGATTTTTACTGGAATACCCATTTGAAAAAATATGGAGCATACGCAAAGCGATTTGACAAACCTTTTGTTTAATTACATTTGTAAAAATATCCGCTATGCGACTTAGAGAATTCATGAATGATAAATGGATGCTGATCATTGGTATTCCACTGGTGGCTTTGATCATTCCATTGCTTATTACAGGATTCGATTTAGAATACCTTTTCAGCGAAGGTTACCGCAGATTTCTGCTAAGTATTACCACGACAGTTGCAATCTGGCTGGGGGTTCGTCAGATAGTGATTTTTCTTTGGAATAAATTTCCCTGGGAAAAAAACCCGTGGAAACATTTGATCTACGAAATAATTCTGGTGTTCCTCTACACAATGTTAATTGGTTATTTAAGTTACCTTATTTATGTGCATACTGATTTTGTGAATCTTGATATAGATTTTGAAATACTTCCTTCGGTTGCCATTACCTTATTGATCACCTATCTTATTACGAGTATCCATGAAGCCTGGTTCTTCTTTACCCAATGGAATATCAGCCTGGTAAAAGCACAGGCTTTAAAAAAGGAAAACATTCAATCGCAATACGAAACCCTGAAGAATCAGTTGAACCCACATTTTCTGTTTAATACCTTAAATACACTTACAACACTTATTGAAGAGAATCAGCAGGCTGCGGTAAAATATGTTGACAAAACAGCCGACTTTCTCAGAAGCCTGCTGAACTTAAAAGATAAAGAGGTTATTTCTCTTGAAGAAGAACTGGAGATTATTCAAACCTTTTACCAGCTCCAGAAAGAAAGATTCGGAGAAAATCTGAAAATGGAAATCAAACATGCAAATACCGGTGAGAAGTTTATGATTCCGCCCCTGGCCTTGCAAATGTTAATTGAAAATGCCATAAAACACAATGTAATTTCATCGGGTAATCCACTTCATATCATGATCGAAATAAAAAACACAGGCTTTGTATCGGTTACAAACAATCTGCAAAAAAAGCAATCAGCACAACCATCCAGTGGTATAGGTTTACATAATATAAAGAACCGATATAGTTTTTTATCGAAGGAAGAAGTAGAAATTATTGAAAAAGTGGATAGTTTTGAAGTTAAGTTGCCCCTTTTGATTGATTCAGAAATTTAACAAAATTATAATGACTTTTAAAGCCGTTATCATAGAAGATGAACCCGCTGCTGCACGCAGATTAGAAAAACTGATTCATGAAATTGATACAAATATTGAAATTCAGGCTAAGCCCGACTCTGTTGCAACTGCTATTGAATGGTTTCAGAAGAATACTTTGCCCGATCTGATTTTTCTTGATATTCATCTGGGTGATGGATTAAGTTTTGCTATTGTTGATACGTTAAAAATCACCTGCCCGGTTATATTTACCACAGCTTATGACGAATATGCAATCAGAGCATTCAAGGTCAACAGTGTTGACTATCTCCTAAAACCCATAAAACATGATGAGTTAGAATTAAGCATCAGGAAATTCAAAAAGCATTTCCAAAAGGAATATCATCAAACACAAGATCTTAAAGTGCTGATTGAAAGTTTGAAACAACCTGCATCAAATTGGAAAAAGCGTTTTGTTGTAAATTATGGAGAAAAGATTAAAGCGATTGAAACTTCTGATATCGCATACTTTATGATAATGGAAAAGAATACTTTTCTGGTTACCCGGGGAAATAGAAGTTTTGGAATAAATTACTCACTTGAACAATTGGAAAACCATCTTGATACAAATGTATTTTTCAGGGTAAACCGAAAATTCATTATCAATATTAATGCTATTGAGAACATGTTTACCTGGTCGCGTTCCAGGATAAAACTGCATTTAAATCCACCACCGCCGGAAGATGTCATTGTTAGTACCGACCGCACTTCACATTTTAAGGAGTGGTTGAATCAGTAAAAAATACACATCCCTATCTGTTACAAACCACCCGAAAATCGCAATTTTTACAGTTGTCTTCTTCAGGAGTACGGGTAAATGGGATATCAGGATTGAAGATCTCCTGCATCAGGTTTCTCAACTCATGCTCAAAGGCATCCACTGCTTCGGAAGAAATGATGTCTTTACCACCGGGATAATTCAGGCCAAATAAACCCTTGCTGAGATGGCGAAGGGAAATGATACCGGGTACAACTGCCGTATCGCCATAATTTTGACGGTAAAGCATGGCATACATCAATAGCTGAAAACTCTTACCCAGGTTACTCTTTTCAATAACCTCAGGCCATTGTGCAAATTTGAGTTCTTTGTCATCAACTTTGCCGGTTTTATAATCAATGACCCTTGTGGTTCCGTTGAAACTGTCAATGCGGTCGGCAAAGCCTCTGAATTTAATCTGCATCAATTCACCACCAATTTCAAGGGAAAGTATCGCGTGCATTTCATCCTCGGCTTTGATATACGTAAGGTATTTGCCGGATTTTTGTAATTCTTCCAGAAATTCCTTTTCACGATTAAGAAAATTGTTGACAAACCTCAATGCAACTTTATACAACAGCAGGTTTTTCCCTGATGTAATGTCGCCACCTTCATAATTCTCTTCAAAGCTATTTTGGGTAAGGGCTTCTACCCTTCCATACATTTTATCAATGTGTTCCTGTTTCAGGACCTTGCCTTCGAGTTGCTGCTCCTGGTAAAGGTTTTGCAGTACTTCGTGAACTACCGTTCCCAGTGTATTGGCTTCGATGGTCTCTTCCAGCTTTTCGGTTTCCTTTATGCCTGCAATATGCCTGAAGTAAAAAAACAACGGACAACGGATGTAATGGCTGAGTGCCGAGGGTGAAAAGCCTTTTCCACCGGCAATCTCGCTTAACTTTTGTATAATATCAGGGGGTTTGGCAATGCTGATCTCATGGTCCATTTCGTCCTTAGCCGGGGGCAGCGCAATGATCTGATCGGTTATGCGGATATTGGGATTCCAGGCCGGCATTTCCATTTGCAACTGTGTGATAAAACGGCTTTTCTCGCTGCTGCCCAGATCCTGCGACTGGGTATTGTAAATGATATGTACATTTTCTGCCCGTTGCAGCAAGCGGTAAAAGTGGTACGCATAAATGGCATCCTTTTCCTTGTAAACCGGTATGCCAAAGCCTGCTTTCACATCAAAGGGAATGAGCGATTGCCCGCCTTTGGCAGCAGGCAGGATGCCTTCATTGGCCGAGAGAATGATCAGGTTCTTAAAATCCAGATTTCGTGTTTCCAGCATTCCCATGATCTGCAATCCATTCAGGGGTTCACCCACCAGGGCCAGCCGGCTTTCGCGGGCCATAGCCTGGAAAAGCATGAATAGGGTTTTCAGATCCTGCACCTGCTTCTGACCGGTCTCAAAGCTATGTAGCTTGCGCAAAATAATACCTATGGGATGCAAAGCTTCAAAATCGGTAAACCAGGGGGTCGCCTCTATCGAAATGCCTGATTCTTCAGCCTGCTTCCGGAAAGCTTCATCCAATTGATCAGTAAGCATACGAAGTGCCTCAGTAAGTACATCGGCTTGCTTGGCATAGCTCCGGAAAAGAAAAGTAAAGGCCTCTTTGAATTTCTCCCTTTCGCCCGACATACCGGCCAATGCTTCAAAACTGAGAAACGTTTTGTTGGTGGAAATGATATTCTTTACCAATGTATCCATCCTGTTTTCATCACCACCCCATAAGATGCTGATGACAGGATGCCGGAAAAAGCGAATAAGGTCCTTGTGGTAAAATGCAGATTTCATTTCTTCACCGGCCGAATTCATCCGCAGTGTGGTAAGATGCATCTGAAAGATGGCATCAAACAAGCCGTAGAGCGAAGTTTTCCTCAGCGGATAGCCCATGGTAATATTCACCTTATCCACATTGCCGGGCAGGGAATGCATCATGGGCAGAAGCAACTCTTCAGCGGCCAGCACAACAGCTGCCTGGTTTTCTTTAATGTCTTCTGCAGAAAAACCTTTCAGAATATTACCTGCAAGTTTGGCCTGGTTTACATTTTTGGCTACGCCATACACAAAAATATTTTTGGTCTGGAAACTGAAATTGTCTTCCACACCTTCAATGCTGATATTCCAGCTGTCGCGGTATTTCCTGATGAAATGCCCGGCTTCATGGTTTTTATTTTCCAGGTAGTATTTATCGGCATCCCACATGACCTCAGCCTGCCCCCTTCGTATAAGTGTACGTATGATACTTTCCTCAGCCAGGTTCAGGGCGTTAAACCCCACAAACAGGATTTTTTCCCAAACCAAATCAGCCTTCTCACTCTTCACATCCGTAGCCGCCTGCCGGAAGACAAGACCCTGGTAGGCCGTTTTCTTAACGAGCAGTTTTTCCCTGAATGCTTCATGATAGACTTTCATTTTCCTGAAAAACTTCAGGTATTTCTGCTGAAATTCAGAAGGTTGTTGTCCGTCGGGATTCCAGGCTTCAATCTTTTTCACATCCAGCACATTGCTGAAAAGCTGCTCAGGCTCATCCACATGGGCATCAATATCATTGAAATCCTTGATAAGCATGGGCGCCCATTTGAGAAACTCTTCCAGGGGTTCGGCATTTCCTTTTTCCAGGGAAGCATATACTTCATAAAAATCCAGGAGCAGTGCAATGGGTTCCTGGATGCTGATACCGCTTACGCGGGAAATAAAATCTTCCATGCTCATCACATCAGGCGCCCAGACTGCCTTACTGGCGCGTCGCGAGAAATATTTTTTCAGAAACAGTCCGGCTCTGCGGTTGGGGGTTACCAGGCAGATTCTGTGAAGCCTGTCGGGATATTTCTCAAGTACATATTGCGCTATTTTGTCGAGAAAGGGCATGGTATCAGAATTTTTCGGGATGTGATAACAGCATCTTTTCGGCTGCAGCCAGTTTTTCTGTGGTTCCGATATCGGCCCAGTAACAAGCATCATGCTCATATGCCATTATACTTTGCTCATGGGCCAGGCGAAGATACACCTGGTTGATGGAGAATTTTCCCCGTTCAGTAATCAGGTCAAAAATTTCGGGATTGATAATATGAATGCCGCTGAATGCGAGACTATCAGGTTTTCCATCAACAGGATAACAATTCATTTCTTCCTTGGTCCGGATGTTTTTCCAGCCGCACAAACGTCCCCGGTGCCAGTTGAAATAGCGGGAAGTATCGCGTCTGCTTACTGCCAGGCTTGCAAGCGCTCCTTCCCTGAGATGATTTTCATACATTGCTACCAGGTCGATATCTGAAATCACATCCACATTATGCACAATAAAGGGTTGCTTGCCTTTCAGATGTTCAGCTGCCTTGAGTAGTCCTCCTCCGGTATCCAGCAATTCTCCACTTTCATCGGAAATGATAAATTCCACCCCTTCATAATCCAGTGCATCAATGGCTACGCACATTTTTTCCGGAAAGTGATGAATATTTACAATGATCCTGCGGACACCCGATCTGATAAGTTTCTCAACTGTTCGCTGCAGCATGGTCTTCCCGCCTAATTCTACCAGTGCCTTGGGCCGGTCATCGGTCAGCGGAGCAAGACGAGTTCCCAGTCCTGCCGCAAAGATCATTGCTGTATCAGTCATGACAGGTTATATTTCTTTGGGTTTGCACAGATGCTTTTCTTTGGCAGCTGATAAACCACATTTCTTACATTCAAACTTTGCTTTTTTGGGTTTTGATTTACCACCCGTTTTGCATATTTTTTTTGACATTTGCATTACGAATTAGGGCCATGAAAGTTCTTCCGTATGCTGCAGGTCGATGGTAACATCAAACTTCTGAGCCAGACGTTCTGCAAGCCTTTCGGCAATGTAAACCGATCGGTGCTGCCCGCCGGTGCAGCCATAGCATACCATCAGATGGGTGAAGCCACGTTCCAGGTAAGCATCAACAGATCCTTCAACAATACGGGATGTATTTTCAACAAACTCCCCTACAGCAGGTTCATTTTCAAGGTATTCAATAACATCAGCATCTTTACCGGTAAGCATTTTGTAAGCAGATTCTCTTCCGGGATTGGGCAGACTTCGGCAGTCAAACACAAATCCACCGCCATTACCCGACTCATCTACCGGAAAACCTTTTTTGTAAGAAAAGCTACGGATGCTCACTTTCAGCCCTGTGGAAGGCTTATCATACTGTTTCAGGCGAGGTGACTTGATGATCTTCTCAACAATCTGCTTCAGGTAAGGTGTGGTTACCGGAATTTTATCATTTTCCAGCAACCACAGCATATTGCGCTTTGCGTAGGGTATACTCTGCAAGAACAGCGGCTTCTTCTCATAAAATCCCCTGAAACCGTAAGCTCCCATGGCCTGCATGATGCGAATGAGCACAAAACCGTAAAAGTGGGCCTTAAAAGTTTCTTCCTTAACGGATATATGATTTTTCAGACTTCCGATGTAATAATTCAGCAACTCTTCACGCTGGCGGGGATGTAGATTGGCCTTGGCATCAAACAACAGCGATGCAATATCGTATTGCAGTGCACCTTTGCGGCCACCCTGGTAATCGATAAACCAAGGCTCACCACCTCGGATCATAATGTTGCGCGACTGGAAATCGCGGTAAAGAAAATACTGGTCATCGGCCTCGAGCAGGTAATCGCAGAAAGCCTGGAAGTCATCTTCCAGCTTCTGTTCATCGTAAATGATACCCGCCAGTTTGAGAAAATAATATTTGAAATAGTTCAAATCCCACATCATGGAATTGCGGTCAAAGGCATGGCGGGGAAAACAAACTGAAAAATCCATATCCCTTACTGCCCCGATCTGAAAGTTCGGCAAACGGTTCAGTATCTTTTTATAGTAACCCATTACTTCCTGCCCAAAAAAAACAGGCTCACGCTGATGGGGCAACAGCGAAAACAAAGTAGTATCACCCAGGTCTTCCAGCAGATACACAAAGCTGGAAGTATCTTCTGCCAGCACTTCGGGTACCGGCAAACCCTCCGACCTGAAATGTTTGGTAAAAGTCAGAAAGGCTGTGTTTTCTTCTTCTATGGGATTATATGCGCCAATAACGGAGCCTTTACTGTACTGGATCCTGAAGTATTTGCGGTCGGAGCCCGAAGGGGGTAATGCGCTGATATCTGCCGGACTTTCGCCGCTCCAACGCTCAAATAGCTGACTTATAAGTTCCTGTTGCCGGGAATGACTATGCATAGTTAAATTTTCAATACGGTTAGTTTACAAAATGCAAATGTAATATTACTGTTTGAAAGTTGGGGGATTTTTGATTTAGGTTTTTTAGAAACCACGGAGACGGAGAGACACAGAGTTGCGCAGAGTTTTCTCCGGGTAGGACTTTGGTTCGTTTCACCGCGGAGCCGCTGAGAACGCAGAGTCCTCTCCGGGTACGACTTCAGTTCGTGCCCGGAGTTTATAGTTTTAGGGATTGCATCCCTACAGTCTTTTCTGATATCCATCACCGGACTGCGATAGGTTGTCTTTTATCAGGCAAGCAAACGAACTTGTCAGGGATGCCATTCCAATCTGTTGTGTTTTCTTTTTCTTTTTCGAATTTAGCTTCGCTGAGTTCGCCTTCGGCTCGGTTCGATATTTGATATTCGGATTTAATTTTTCGGATTTAGCTTCACTGGCCCGGCTCTTAATTCGTTTCGTGCTTCGATATTCGTGTTTCGGATTTTTCCTTTTCCGGTCTCCGGTCTTCCCATTCAAAATTTTTCACTTTTTCCTGCCGAATTACCCAAAAAACCCGTAGGTTTGATAAACAAAACGTAAAGACAATTATTCAAACCAAAAAATCATAAACCTATGGAAAATCAAGTTACCGATATTTTGAAACAGGCCATTATCATGGAAAACCGGGGAAAAAGTTTGTACCAGATGGTGGCAAACCAAACTCCCAGTGACGAAGTGAAAAATATTTTTAAAACCATGGCCGATGAAGAACAGGCCCACATTGAGTTTTTGAGTAAGCAGTTTACCCATTACAAAAAGAACAAGAAGTTTGACAAAAACCAGCTGGAAGCCCTGGCCAAAGAAGATGCCATTGCCAACAGCATTCTCACCGAAAAAATCAAAAAGGACATTTCGGGTGCAGGATTCGAATCTGCTGCCATTTCTGCTGCCATTGACATGGAAAGCAAATCCATTGAAGTGTATGAGCAAAGAGCCAACGAATCTGACGATCCCAATGAAAAAGAACTTTATCAGTGGCTGGCTGACTGGGAAAAGGGCCATTACCAGCTGCTGCTCGACCTGAACAAGCAGCTAACCGAAAAGGTATGGAATGACAATAATTTCTGGCCGTTCTGAAAAATTTTAATTTGATTGGACTTCAAAGGCTTCCCCTGCGGGAGGCCTTTGTTATTTTGAGGAAAAAAATCCGTAGGTTTGCATTTAGAATTAAACAAGCTTATCAACTGCGGGGTTAACTATAGCACAAAATCTTTTTTATTTATGAATGCAACCAAATTTCCCAAGATAACCACTCATGTGTTGCAGGAGATGAAACTCAAGGAAGAGAAGATCTCCATGCTTACCTGCTACGATTACTCCATGGCCCGTATCATTGATGAATCGGGTATAGATGTGATCCTTGTGGGGGATTCGGCAGCCAATGTAATGGCCGGCCATAAGACCACGCTTCCCATTACCCTCAATGAAATGATCTACCACGCCAGTTCTGTAATGCGTGCGGTAGAGCGCGCACTGGTGGTGGTTGACCTGCCATTTGGCACTTACCAGGGCAACAGCCGCGAAGCACTCAACTCGGCCATCCGCATCATGAAAGAATCCAATGCCAATGCGGTAAAGCTGGAGGGCGGCCGTGAGATTAAAGATTCAATAGATAGAATACTCTCGGCGGGAATTCCGGTGATGGGGCACCTGGGGCTTACACCACAGTCCATCAATAAATTCGGCACTTACGTGGTTCGCGCCAGAGAAGAAGAAGAAGCCAACCGGCTCAGGGAAGATGCAAAATTGCTTGAAGAAATAGGCTGCTTTGCCGTGGTCCTGGAAAAAATACCCGCTAAACTAGCTGAAGAGGTAACCCAAAGCATTAAAATACCCACCATTGGCATTGGTGCGGGAAGTGCTGTTGACGGTCAGGTGCTGGTGATACACGATATGCTGGGTATAAACCAGGATTTCTCACCCCGCTTCCTTCGTCGTTACCACAATCTGTACGAAGAAATGAAAGGCGCCGTGGAATTGTATATCAAAGATGTGAAAAGCCTGGATTTTCCGAATGAAAGAGAACAGTATTGAGGGAGACCGGACAACGGAAACCGGAGACCGGAGACGAAAGACCGAAGTAGTTGCCGGCTTATTCCCCCTTTTAAGGGGGTCAGGGGGATGTAAAAGCTGGAACCGACGCTCAGAAGAACTCAGCTTCGCTTTAGTTCGTGATTTATAACCATATAAGACATATAAAATTTAATAATGCATATAAGAAAGGTAACAAAAGATTAATCATCAAACTCTCCGCGAACACAGCGCCTTGGCGTCTCCGCGGTTTTAGAAATAAAAAGACCATGACCATCGCCCAATCCATGATATCCCGCATTCTTTACGAAGACAATCATATAATTGTGATTAACAAGCTGCCCTCTGAAATCGTGCAGGGCGACAAAACCGGCGATATGCCCATGAGTGATTTACTTAAAGCATACATTGCCCAAAAATACAACAAGCCGGGTAATGTTTTCCTCGGGGTCGTGCATCGAATTGACCGTCCGGTAAGCGGAGCTGTGATCTTTGCCCGTACATCCAAAGCGCTGGCCCGACTTAATGCCATGCTGCAAAAACGTGAACTGCAGAAAAAATACTGGGCAGTAGTTAAGAATGCTCCACCGGAAGAATCGGGAACATTGGTGCATCATCTGCAAAAAAACGAGAAACAGAATAAGTCTTATGCAACCGGGCCCGATGCATCTAACACAAAAAAAGCAGAACTGAATTACACACTCATTGCCAAAAGTCGTGATTATTATTTACTGGAAGTGGAGCTTATTACCGGCCGTCACCACCAGGTACGGGCCCAGTTGGCCGAAATGGGCTGCCCCATCAAAGGTGATCTGAAATATGGCTTCGACCGTTCCAATGCTGATGCCAGCATCCACCTGCACGCACGCAAATTATCGTTCAAACATCCCGTAAAGGAAGAAATCATTGATATCATTGCACCGGTGCCCGATGATAAGCTGTGGAAGTTTTTCGAAGAAGAGGTGGGTAAGTAATCTCGGGTAAATAAGGGATGGCATCCCTTATACGCATCTGGTAAAAAAAGCTGAAGTGTAATTTTCAGGGATGTCATCCCTCCACTCAGCGTACAATCTTTAGGGATACCAACCCTGAAATCACGCTTCGACTGGCTCAGCATCCAAAACCCGAAGGATAACATCCCTGATAAACTTTTTTACTGTATCATTGTATACACCCCTGAAAAGTATTTTATCTTTGCTTTTGTACCAAACCCGGAAATTTAAATATGGCAACAAGATCATCATTCAGGATTATTCTATCCCTATTCATTTGTCTCACAGGATTTCAATCCTTTGCCCAGTTTTACTCAGCAGGACAGGATCCTGCATCCATCCGCTGGAAGCAAATCAATACCGAGAACTTCCAGGTCATATTTCCGGAAAACTATGAAGAACAAGCAAAGTATATTGCCGATATTCTTGAATATTCATACGAATATGGTACCCAAAGTCTGGAACATAAACCCCGCAGGGTATCGGTAATTGTTCACAACCAGACGGTTATTTCAAACGGTTTTGTTTCGTGGGCACCACGCCGTATTGAACTGTATACCAATCCACCCAACAACAATGACACCCATGACTGGATGGAGCGGCTTGTGCTTCATGAATTTCGCCATGTGGTACAGATTGATAAGCTCAATCAGGGTCTTACCCGTGTGCTTGGCTATATTCTTGGCGAGCAGGCAGTGGGAGCTGTACTGGGGCTATTTGTTCCCTTATGGTTCCTTGAAGGAGACGCAGTTGCATCTGAAACTGCATTAACAAACAGCGGACGTGGCAGACTGCCTCAGTTTGAACAAGGGTTGAGGGCGCAGATACTGACCCGGGGCAGGTATTCGTTTGACAAGGCATACTTTGGATCCTTCAAAGACCATGTGCCCAATTATTATGAACTGGGCTATCAGTTGGTAAGCATGGCCCGGGAAGAAAAAGGTCCCAATGTATGGAGCGAAGTCCTTAATAATGTGGCCTTTATGCCCATTTCTCCGATCCCGTTTTCCAGGGGAATGAAAAAACAAATTGGCCGCAATAAAGATCAGCACTACAAATATACATTTAAAGTGCTTGACTCCTTATGGGGCAAACAAAGAGATCAATACACTTATACAAATGGTGATATTCTGAATCCTGAGAACCGGCTTTACACTAATTACATTCACCCCTATCATGTTGATGAAAATTCAATCATTGCACTTAAGACCGGAATGAGAGATATACCGCATATTGTAAGAATTTTTGATGATGGTAAGGAGGAGAAGCTCTTTGCACCCGGCCTGTATTTTCCCCATGCCTTTCATTATGCAGCCGGTAAACTGGTATGGAACGAGCAGCGGCCCGACGCACGATGGGAGCATCGTAACTGGTCAGAGATTATGATCTATGATCTGGAAACCGGCAAAAGAAAGCGCATTACAAATAAAGGCCGTTTCTTTGCCCCTGCCCTATCACCCGATGGAAAAAAGGTTGCCGCAGCAGAAACTACTTCACTCAGTGAATACTCATTGGTAATTATGGATGTTGAAACCTCGGAAGAAATATTCCGGTTCAGTTATCCAACCAACGATTTTATTATGCAACTTGCGTGGCATCCTTCGGAAGAAAAGATGGCCATTTTAGCCCAGAACCATGACGGTAAACGTATTGATCTTATAAACCTGAAAGACCGATCATTTCAGAATATTCTGCCTGCATCGCATACTGATATATCATCTCCTGAATTTATGGATGAACACATTATTTTTACCGGTGCCTGGTCGGGTATAAATAACATTTACAGGATTTCGGCCGTTACAGGCGAAGTGGAGAAGATCATTTCATCTGAATTCGGTGCATCTTACGCAACAGCCAATGGATCAGAGGTTATCTGGTCAGACTATACTGCTGGCGGATATCAACTAAAAAAAGCAGATGTATCAGAATTGGCACCTGTGCTCTTAAAAAATGTGGAAGATCATTCACCCGCTTTACATCGTACCCTTGCGGAACAGGAAGAAACGGTAATCAGTCGTGAAAACATTCCCAGGAATGAGCATGAAGCAACCCGATACAGCAGGTTAGCTAATCTCTTTCACCTGCACAGTTGGGCCCCTGCTTATATTGACGGATCGAGCCAGGAAGCCAGCATAGGAGCATCCATGCTTTTCCAGAACAAATTAAGTACATCATTTGCTACAGTGGGTTACCTTTGGGATGCAGAAGAAGAAACTGGGAAAATCAGTGCAGTATATTCATACCAGGGCTGGTATCCGGTTGTAGACCTGATAGCTGAATCAGGTCACAGAAGATTGTATTACGAAGAAGATGATGTTCTCAAAAGTATTCTCTGGACAGAAAACAGATTTCATCTCGCACTGTCTGTTCCACTGCGTTTTCAGCATAATGAATTTTTCTACGGACTAACGCCATACATTAGCGGCGGCCTTACCCAGGTGCTGAGCAACAGGCATACCCCTGACACCTTATTCTTAGGCTCAAACCAGTATTTTGCCTTTCAGGATAACCAGGTATACTCCCAGACATACCGCCTGCTTGGCTATCGCCAAAAGCGCAGTGTGGCGCGGGATGTTTCTCCACGTTTAGCACAGATTTTCGATATCCAGTACCGTCATTCTCCCTTTACCGACCAAGGGATGGGAAGTGTTTTTGGCGTAAGAGGAATTGTTTACCTGCCCGGCTTGTTCCGGCATCACGGTTTTCGTTTTAGCGGAGGATACCAGAAAAAAACCAATTATTCCTACGGTAATGTGATCCCGATGCCACGCGGCTATCCATCCCTGGATTTGCAGAACCTTTCAACTTTTACTGCAGATTATGCTTTCCCTATCCTTTATCCCGACCTAAGCATACGCCATATTATTTACCTGATGCGGTTGCGTGGACACGTCTTTTCAGATTTTGCCCGGGCAACATGGTTCCCTGACCCGGAAAATAACAATCTGCAATATGAATACTCTTTTGCATCCTATGGTTTTGGTATTGTTGGCGATATGCATCTGTTCCGTTTCATAGCTCCCCTTTCACTGGGGGTTGAAGTGGCATTTCCGGAAAATGAAGAGGTCAATTACCGGATGATAATGGGAGTGAGATTTTGATAATGTCAGATCTTTTCCTTCTCCTTGTTCATATTGGCGATTACAAACATCACAAGAAACAAGACAATAAAATACCCTCCATACAAAAAGTTATGCCGCATTTGCCATGACTGGATATAATTGGTGAGAATGACGGTAATTACAAGAGAGATCAGGGAAATAAATATAAACACCCAACCTACCTGGCTATCGGTTAATCCAAGATAAGAAAGATG
The DNA here is from genome assembly GCA_046261715.1 of Bacteroidales bacterium. Taxonomy (GTDB): domain Bacteria; phylum Bacteroidota; class Bacteroidia; order Bacteroidales; family UBA7960; genus SKVR01. The sequence goes on along the minus strand of JBHEOF010000015.1, from coordinate 15,080 downwards.
ATGTGTTGTATGGTCTTTCCCGCCCACAAATGGTGAGCTACCCCGGGCAATGCGTTTGATAGAAACCGTTGTGGTATCAATAATGGGCAGTGCAAATATGGTGATTACGGCAAAAAAACGCATAACGTCAGGTGCTTCACCTGTTATGCCTTTACCATTCCAAAGAGAGTTAATACCAATAGCGGCCAGCAGAACTCCCAGAAACATGCTGCCGGTATCACCCATATACATTCTCGATGGATGCCAGTTATAAAAAAGAAAACCAGCCAGTGCAGCCATACCTCCAATTACAATTACAATAAAGGGATTGGAAAGATCATTACGTAATATCATCCCAACAAGTATTGCACCCAGGATAAAGAGTGAAACAATGCTGCTTATTCCATCCATATTATCAAGCATGTTGATACTGTTCATTATACCCACTACCCAGAAAAGTGTGATAGCATAATTAAGTATTTGGCTGTTAAATATATCAATATAGGTTCCCGTTACAATAAGAATCACTCCACATCCTACCTGGGTAAAAAACTTAATCAGGGGCATGGTGTTGTATGCATCATCAAACAATCCGAGCAGAAAGCCTACCGTTACCGCAGCAAGGATACCCAGCGTTTTTAATACAAAGAAATCCCGTCCATCGGGTACAAGAAATGAAATAAGGATTATTGAAAAAAGAAAAATAATATAAAAAGAAATTCCACCCAGCGAGGGTTTGGATGTAGGGCTCCAGCGTATAATTGTTTCACTGGTATTTCTTATACCCAGTGTTTTGGCAAACTTCAGCAAAAAACGGTTGATAACCAGAGAGAAAACAAGTGCCAAAACAAAAAAAACAACATATATGAGTGGCAGATTATCAATCATTTAACAGTATCTTTTCCGGATTGGATATTCAATTAAATCAGAATGGGCTATTGAAATCCCTGAAGTTCATAGCTGCATTATCTTTTTCTGAAACAACCGGGTTTTCTGCACCCCAGTCTATTTTCAGTTGAGGATCATTCCAGGCAATGGCCCTTTCTGATTCCTTGTTATATAGCTGAGTGCATTTATAGAAAAACAATGTATTATCTTCAAGTGTAAGAAAGCCGTGAGCAAAACCCGGTGGAATCCATAACATATTTTTCTCTCTGGAAGTAAGAACAAGTTTATAGTTTTTACCAAATGTAGGCTGATCTTTCCTTACATCAACCACCACATCAAGAACAGATCCACGAATTACCTGAACCAGTTTACCCTGCTCCCATGGCGGAACCTGAAAATGCATACCCCTGAGCACATTGGCTGCTGACATGGACTGGTTATCCTGAACAAATACAGAATCAAGTCCCTGTTCACGAAATTTTTCTTTATTCCATGACTCAAAAAAGTAACCTCTTTTATCTTCAAATACGGAGGGCTGAATTATATAAAGACCTTCAAATCCTGTTTGCTGAACTTTCATTTTATATGTTAATTAATTATTTTCCCAGGCTAATTAACCGTCGCCAAAAGCCTTTTCTTTCTATTGCATGCTGATCATCATAATAACCATGTCCGGCACCATATCCGCCATAGTAATAACCATACGAAAATCCTTTTTCATATCCATAGCTTGAATATTCCTTATCAACAGCATTAAGGACAACCGAAAGCTTTTTCACATGGTTTTCCGATATCATTCGGTTTATATTCTGTATAAATACACGTTTCGAATAATTCGCTTTGAGAATATATATCGGATAATCTGACATGAGAATACTTTTCATTCCATCTGTAACAATGCCCACAGGCGGATTATCTGCAATAACATAATCGTATTTGCTTTTCAGATATTCCATCATTTCATCCATTTTCTGTGTAAGAATAAGTTCGGATGGATTAGGCGGTACAGGACCGGCAGTAATAAAATCAAGATTTTTTACCCTGGATGGCTGTATGCAATCGTCAATAGAATCGATACCGGATAAAACAGTACTTACACCTTTCACATTATCCACATTAAAACCTTTGTGAATTTTGGGTTTACGCATGTCAAAATCAATCACAATAACCCTTTTATCGCTGAATGCCAGAATCCCTGCAAGGTTCATAGCGAAGAACGTCTTGCCCTCTCCAGAAATGGTTGAGGTTACTGCAACAAGTTTTGAACCGGGCTCATTGTCAATAAACTGCAGGTTTGTTCTGATTGCTCTCAATGCTTCCGAAATAAGCGATTTGGGCTTTTTCAGCACCAGTAACTGGTTGGATGGGATTTCATTTTTATACTTTGGTATAACTCCAATGACAGGTGCGTGCGTGTATTTAAGAAGATCATGCAGTGAAGGAATTTCATTGTAAAACAGATACTTCAGTAAAAACACTCCCAGTCCGAGAAATATAGCTGCCAGCAGGCTGCTTGCATAAATACTTCTGGGTATAGGAGATATCGGTCTGCCCGGTGTTCGTGATTTCTCAAGAATAACACTTTGCGAAACATAACCTGCTCTTGATATAGAATATTCAGCCTTTTTTTCAACCAGTTGATTATAAAACCTTTCATTGATTGAATATACTCTCTGCAACATGCTGTATTCAATAAGGCTGTAACGGCCGGTTTGATTGAAAATATAACTTTCGTAACTCTCAATTTTTGCCGTAAGATCATCTAACCGGCTGTTAATATTGCTTAGCAAGGTATTGATGCTTTCAACAAGAATTCTTTTCTGAATATCTATCTGATAATTGAGCGATTCAATTTGCCTGCTTTCGGGAGTTACTTCGTATAACAGGCGCTCACGCTCCAGCAATTGTTCCTGCAGTGTTGACAGCATATCCGAAATATTTCCACTGAACTCACTGCCTGCCAGTATGGCGATCAATCGATATACATCTACATCCTGATCTTCATTCAAAAGACTTCTTTCAATTTCAGAAAAAATACTTTTTTCCATTTCCAGCATTACTATCTGATTTTCAAAATCGGCAATGCGCCCCTGAAGGGTTGGCAAAGGAGTAAGTGTAACTTCATCGATACCATGTTCTTTTTTAAACTCCTGGAGCTCAATTTCCGACTCAGAAAGCTGATCAAAAAGGATGTCAAGTCTTTGGTCAATAAATTCAAGGATATTATTGGCACTTTCCGCTTTTTTTTCAAGGTCGTAAATACTGAATTCTTCTGCAATACTATTTACAATATCCGAGGTTTTTTGTGCATTTGTACCCTGATAACTGATCTGTATGGTTTTGGCAGCCGAATTCAGGACATTGATTTTAATATCGCGACTATAAACAGATGCAAGATTTTCAGGATTATTCAAAACAAAGAAAAATGAATTTCTGCTGAAAAGGCTTTGCTGCTCCTTGATGGTATTGAAATTATGTATTTGAATGGTAATATCTAACTCGGGCAGGCTTTTAGGGCTATTTTCCCCTATCTCCAATCTGCGCTGCTGCCCTTTATTGCTATATGAAAGAATTATATTTTCAGGACTTTCAAAGTCAAGATAAACCGGAACGCCATAAATGGATGAATCTTTGATGGTAAATTCAACCGAAAAGGGAGTATTTTTGTATTGTTCATAGTTTAGCACACGACCTTTCGAATAGTAAGATACTTCCAGGGGTAACCTTGACAAAGCCCTTTGAAGAAATGTGGTTGACCGCAATAACTCTATCTGTTTGGCAAGATCATCTTCGTAAATTCCGGGAGTCGGCAAAATTTGGGTAGCTTCTGACTGCGCCCCCAATTGAATTATAGCAGATGTTTGGTAAACAGGTGGAGTATATCTGAGATAAAGCCAGGCCCCGATAACTGCAATTACAACAAATACGACCGGAAAAAGGATATTTCTTTTTGCGATATAAAGAAAAAGCTTAATATCCAGTTCATCATTGATTGTTGATATTTTTTTTACCGAAGGATCTGTCATCAGCTTATTTGAATATTGAGTAAATTATTAATGCTGCCGAAAACAAAGAAAGATATGGACCTATATTTTCCATGATTCTTTGCGGCACCCTTTCTCTGGGTTCAACATAAATGATATCATTTGCCTGCAAAATCATTTCTGCATCTTTAACTCCCTCAATGGTTGAAAGGTCAATCAGAAAAACCTGCGGATTATTAAGATCTCCACGTATAACTTTAACCCTGTTTGCTCTGCCATCAGCTATTCCACCCGCCATGGCAAGTGCCTCAAAAAGATTGGTATTGGTATTTTCCAGGTACACTACCTGTGATGTGCCACCTCTCCCGCCCGGAAAAACTATAACCCTGTTGTTGGTAACTTTGAGCTGTACAAATGGGTTATTATAATATTCAGTAAAGCTTTCTTCAAGGTATTTTTCTGCCTCACGCAAAGTCATTCCACTAAGCTTAACACGACCCAAAACCGGTATTTTAACAAAACCGTCAAACTCAATAAGATAGTTGTGATCGCCCCTGAAATGTTGTTGCATAAGCGGGTTTACCGGATCAATAAGTTTTTCACCGTCATTGGTATACAGGCGGAAATAAAGCTGATCATTGGGGGCCAGCCGATATTCTTCAATAACCTGAACATCTTCGGGTTTGGTGTATTCATAGTCGGGTGGCGTGCGCAGCATCCTTTCCGGATTAAGCACCTTACAGGATGAAAGTAATACTGCAATTAAAAGAAAAATCCAGACTTTTTTCACGTATTGTTTTGTTGAGAAACTTATAAATCAGCTTGATTGCCTGCAAAATTAACAAAAGCTTTGGTTTTTCAGATTGAAAAAACAGGGTTTTAACACAAGTATGAATTAAAAGTAAGAATGAGAGTCAGATACTCTCCCCTGTAAATAGGATCAAACTATAAAAAAGCCGTAAGATTAAGATGCTTCTGAAATTAACCCATGTTGTGGAATGGAATAAGAAACCTTTCTTCCCAGTAAACGATCGTAAAGTATTTCTGTATCTTTTACAAGCCTGGTAAAATGATAATTATCTCTTACATGTTCCCAGCCGTTACCTGCCAAACGGGCTCTTAAATCATCATTTTCAATTAGTTGAAGTAGTTTATCAGCAAAATCCGATGTATTGCTTTTTTCAGCCAAAAGAGCAGTTTCAAAAGGTAATATTACATTTTCAATTCCACCAACATTGGTGCTAACAATAGGCTTACCTGCAGCCTGGGCTTCTATCAGGCTAACCGGAGTACCTTCATTTAAGGAAGTAAGTGCCACGATATCAAGCCCGGCATTTACATAATCCATTTCTGTTATCCAACTGGTAAAAGTAAGGGTTGCAGGGTTGTATTCTCCTGATCCGTTAATATAATCGATTCCCAGATGAATGGCTTTTTGTTTTAAAATTTCACAGGTTTCACCATCTCCAACAATAAATGCACGTACCTTCTTACTTGTTTTACCTTTTATCATTTTCAATGCTTCCAGAAACATTGAATGATTTTTTATGGGTACAAGCCTGCCGATAATACCTATGGCAATTTCATCATCCTTTATCTGGTATTTTTGCCTGAATGCTACCCGTTTTTCATCCATATTCTCACGGAATCTGGAAAGATCAAATCCCAACGGAATCACACTAACCTTTTCTTCCAGACAAATTTGAAAGCGCTGTGTAAGATCTTGTTTCTGGTTTTCGCTTATGGCTATTATTCGGTTTGTTTTTTTGGCCAGGTAGCGTTCAATATTTTTATACATGGAGGTCTTCAGTGGCCCGAAGTAAGATTCAAAAACATGACCGTGAAAGGTATGAATGATAACCGGAACATTCTGGTTTATGGCAGCCATACGACCTATAGCACCGGCTTTCGATGCATGTGTATGAACTATATGCGGATTGAAATCGTGAATAATTTTTTTCAGATACCGGTACGATTTATAGTCATCGGCCGGTGATACTTCTCTTTTCATTGAAGGAATAATCAATGGATCAATTCCGAGCTGGTTTACAATGTATTGCGAGTTCTTTTCAGAAGCTCCGTTGGCTCCTCCAACCAGCAGGGTTTCGTAATCGTTATCCAGATATTTTGTAAGATAAGCTGCATTATAGGTAGGACCACCCAGATTGAAACGATTGAGAATTCGAAGTATACGCGGCATTAAAAACGAAATTAATTCATTGCTAATATTAATTCCAGGCTTTTCTGGATTATTTTAATCAAAAAAATCCGGGCAATAATACAAAAAATAAGGGTTTTCATTGTAAGTGATATTACCCGTTTTATGCATGATACTGTTCATACCAGTGTTGAAAAACAATGATACTCCATATCTGTGCATGAATATCAGCAGGATTTGATGAAAATAGCTTTCTCTTCAAATTGTTGATAACTTTTGGGTTAAATATTTTTTGCTCAAAAATAAACTCATCCGATAACCATTTGTTCAGGATAGTTTCTTTCAATTCTGAGCGGAACCATTTCAACAAAGGCACTTCAAATCCTTGTTTCGGCCGTTGATAAAGCTCTGCCGGTAAATTATGTCTAAATGTATCTCTCAGGATTTTTTTTCGTGATGCATGATCAATTTTAAAATTTTCAGGCAAAGAAAAAACAAAATCCACCAGATCATGATCAAGAAAGGGTACACGAACCTCAAGAGAATTGGCCATCGACATCATATCAACCTTAGTGAGCATATCATTGGTAAGCACCAGGTGCATATCATTCAGCAGAACTTCATTAACATTACCATCAGACCTGATAAATCTAGTCAACTCTTTTTTTCTTGATAAGTATTCATCTTTTTCATTACCTGATAAAAGCAACTGTTCAGGGTAGTTTTCATCGGTAAATGCAGCCCAGCGCCAATAACGATCAACACTATCAAGGCCCATGCCCTTCCCGAAACGATGCAACTGCCTGATTTTATTTCCCGGCCCTGACTGACGTGAACTGGGAAATACCGCCAATGCAGGGTGCATATAACGAAGCGCTTTGGCTGCCAGTCCACCCTGTCGGGCTTTCCACTCAGCCATGTGTTTATTATAGCCGGCAAACATTTCATCAGCTCCATCACCAGACAATGCCACAGTAACCCTGTTTTTGGTTTCCCGGCTCAGGATATAAACCGCAAGAGCCGAAGAATCGGCAAAAGGCTCATCGGTATAATCAAGCACATCATACAGGCATTCAAGCAGATCATTTGTAGTAAGTGAGAATTCGGTATGATCTGTTTTGTGCATTTCAGCCACACTACGGGCATACCTTGTTTCATCAAACATCGGTTCATCCTTAAAACCAATGGAAAAGGTTTGCAGATTTTTGACATGCTTCGATGCAAGGGCAACTATAATACTACTGTCAATACCACCACTTAAGAATGCTCCCAATGGAACATCCGAAACCAAACGCTTTACAACGGCAGCTTCCAGTTTTTCGTAAAGAAGTTTTTGAGCATTTACCCGGGAAATATTTTTGTACTCAGGTAAAGGTGACTCCGGGATAGAGTAATACCGAAGGGTTTTTATTTCACTGTTTCGTATATGTACATAATGCCCCGGCATCAGTTTCAGTACATTTTCATAAACGCTCCAGGGTCCTGGAATATAATTCAATTGAAAGTATACCCTGAGTGAATTGTAATCAAGTACTTTTGGTATTCCCAGCTTCAGCATCGCTTTCATTTCTGAAGCAAAGAGAAGTTTTTGACCATCAAAATGATACAACAGCGGCTTGATGCCATACCGGTCTCTGGCCAGCAACAACGATCCATCCTTTATACTGAAAATTGCAAATGCAAAAAAACCCTCCAGGTCATTAATGCCTTCGGGCCCTTTTTCATTGATCCACTTAAGAAGTACTTCGGTATCGCTTTGGGTGCGGAAGCTGACTCCCTTATTCATCAGTCGCTTACGCAATTGTCTGAAGTTGTAAATCTCACCGTTGAAAATAATCACATTCTCTTCGGCTTCATCCCAGAAAGGTTGATTGGCAGCTTCAGATGTATCGATGATGGAGAGGCGGCTGTGTCCCAGCGCCACATGCGAACGGCAATAATGCGCCTGTACTTCGGGCCCCCTTTTTTTCAGGGTTTCCAGTGCAGAATTTATCAGGGGAGCAGGTTGCTCCAAAGGTCCGTTAAAAGAATAGATTCCGCAGATACCGCACATAGGGAAAAGTTAAGGTTAAGGTTAAGCCTGTCTGCCGTCAGGCAGGGTTAAGGTTGAGATTGATGTTGATGTGATTCAATAAAATTGGCTGAAGAGTTCCAAGCTTCTGAAGACCTAAACTTCTAAACTCCTAAACCCCTAAACCTATAAACCCCTAAAGGTGAATAACTTCGTCATAGGCAGCCGCAGTAGCTTCCATCATAGCTTCACTCATGGTGGGGTGCGGGTGAACTGCTTTGATGATTTCATGACCTGTGGTTTCCAGTTTACGTGCGACGACTGCCTCAGCAATCATTTCTGTTACGTTGGCTCCTATCATATGTACACCAAGCAACTCACCGTATTTTGCATCGAAGATCACCTTTACAAAACCATCCTTAACACCTGCTGCACTTGCTTTACCTGATGCGGAAAAGGGGAACTTACCTACCTTGAGTTCATAACCCGCCTCTTTGGCAGCCTTTTCAGTATATCCAACTGAAGCTACCTCAGGGCTGCAATAGGTACATCCAGGTACATTATTGTAATTAATCGGTTCAGGATTATGTCCTGCAATTTTTTCCACACATGCAATTCCTTCTGCAGATGCAACATGTGCAAGTGCCTGACCGGAAACCACATCTCCAATAGCATAATAACCTTCCACATTGGTACGATAAAACTCATCCACTACAATTTTGTTCTTTTCAACCTTAATACCGGTCTCTTCCAGACCAATTCCTTCAATATTGGTAATAATACCCACAGCTGAAAGTACAATATCAGTCTCAACTATCTCTTCACCCTTAGGGGTTTTGATTTTCACCTTGCATTTTTTGCCTTTGGTATCCACTTCTTCAACAGTAGATTTTGTCATTACCTTAATACCTGACTTTTTAAAGGAACGTTCAAGCTGTTTTGAAATGTCTTCATCTTCTACCGGAACAACGTTTGGCATGAACTCCACCAATGTAACTTTTGTTCCGATGGCGTTATAAAAATAAGCAAACTCGGAGCCAATAGCTCCTGATCCTATAACAACCATACTTTCAGGCTGCTTTTCAAGAACCATAGCTTTACGATATCCGATGATCTTTTTTCCATCCAGCTTCACATCAGGAAGCTCACGTGAGCGTGCGCCTGTGGCTATGATTATATGTTTTGCTGTAAATTCTTTTGACTTACCATCTTCCGATTCAACCTCAACCTTTTTCCCGGGTAATACTTTTCCTGTACCCACCAGAACATCTATCTTATTCTTTTTAAAAAGAAACTGAATTCCCTTGCTCATTCCGGCAGCCACCTCGCGGCTTCTTTTAACCATTGCGGTAAAATCAGCTTTGGGCTCGGTGTCAATGGAAACACCATAATCTTTTGCATGCTTTAGATATTCAAAAACATTGGCACTTTTCAGTAATGCCTTGGTCGGTATACAGCCCCAGTTCAGGCATACTCCGCCCAATTCGGCCTTTTCAACAACGGCTACTTTCATCCCCAGCTGAGATGCACGAATGGCCGCAACATACCCCCCGGGGCCACTTCCTAAAACGATCAGATCATAATTCATTTCTTATAAGTATTTAAATTGTATAATTTTTTCTTAAGCGAAATTAAAAATTTTTCATTGATAAACTCTGTCTGCGACAAATGTACTTTTTAACAGAAAGAATTACTTATAGAAAGTTCCGGAATGGCATACAGGAAAAAATTATGGAATTTCGTGTAACGATATCATTTTATGCAAGATAATCAGGAAATAAAACTGGTTTCATTGAGTTTATTCCTGGTTTCGCATAGTCTGGATATAAATTCCGGATTCTTTTCAGTAGCATTTCCTACCACAAGAATATCAGCTCCTGCATCCCATATTTTTTCAGCTTCCTGAGCAGAACGAATACCTCCACCCACTATCAAAGGACAATTAATATTACTCTTCACCTGCCTGATCATCTCAGCCGAAACAGGTTTCAGGGCGCCACTGCCTGCATCCATATACATGAGTTTCAGGCCTAGCATTTCTCCTGCCAGTGCAGTAGATGCAGCAATATCAGGTTTATCGGAAGGAATGGGCAGTGTATTGCTCATATAAGCTACAGAAGTAATTTTCCCGCTTTCAATGAGCATATACCCTGTAGGGATAATCTCCAGACCCGATTCTTTTAAATAAGGAGCAGCAATAACATGATTTCCGATAAGCAACTCAGGGTTCCTGCCCGATATCATACTCAACAGCAAAATGGCATCAGCTTCCGGAAATATCTGCATATTGTTTCCCGGAAAAATAATTACCGGGATTTCGGATGTCTGTTTCAATATCCGAATGCAGGTTCCCATAAAATCATTTGTAATCAAACTTCCACCTGTAAAAATATAATCGGCCTTGTACTTATTAGCCCAATGCGAAAACTTTAATACATCTTCTTCATCTGCCTTATCAGGATCAATTAAAACAGCCAGCTGCCGAACTGCCTGACTTGAAGATGAGGCGATCTGGGCGTATATGGGATTATGCATGTTTGATTTGATGAAAGAGTGTTTTATCCTGTAAAGATAATAATTCAGGAAATTTTATTTGTCAAGGGCGTAGGCAAGAATATAATCATCAAGCAATTGATATTCAATCGGAAAGATTTTCTCATCATAATCGGTTTTTATTGTTCCGTATACTACCCCATGCTCTTCAACGGAAAATGGTTCAATGTAAATATGCTCCCGGAACAAAATATCGCGTTTACCATGTAATTTATATAGAGTTTCCTTGGCAACCCAAATTACATATAGTTGTTCAACTGATAGGCTTTGACCGTTTTCGCGAATTTCCGATTCATTTAGAAATTTATGGCCGATGCGTTTAATCTTTTCTTCCATTCTTTCAATATCAATGCCTACAGTATACTTCGGACTGGCAATAAGAGCAGAATATTTACCGGAATGGGAGACGGAAATATGGCGTACACCATTGTTCAGATAAGGCTTGCCATATTCATCATAAGTTATTGCACTAAGCTCATGTTCTCTTACAAGGTATGGAAGTATCATACGGTAAGCAAGCCAGTGCCGTTTACGGGTGGGGGTTTTCAGGGATGAGAAGATTTTTTCTTCATCTTCTGAGAGGTTGATCTGTGCGTACAACTGTTCCACACTTTCGTTGATCTCCCAAACGCCTATTGCAGCATCCTGAACAAATTTTTTCAAAAACAGACTCATACCATTTTTTTTTCAGAAGGCGATAGAAGTTTTATAACTCTTCATTAGCTGAGAAACAAAAAAAAATGTTCCTTTGCTGCGCCCCAATTGAACCTATTACTGGTCGAATTTGTATGTTATTAATAGCTTGTCGAGCTTTTTTCACTTTATCATTAAAGTGTTAACTTTGCAAAATTAAAAAATTTAAATTACAAAACAGAATGGAAAAAGTTTTAACAGAAACACAACTACCATATAAAGTAGCTGATATTAGCCTTGCAGAATTTGGCCGCAGGGAGATTGAGATCGCCGAAAAGGAAATGCCCGGTTTGATGGCTTTGCGTGAAAAATACGGATCACAGAAGCCACTCAAAGATGTAAGAATTACAGGATCACTGCATATGACCGTGCAAACAGCGGTTTTGATTGAAACCCTGGTAGAACTTGGTGCCAATGTTCGCTGGGCCAGCTGCAACATTTTCTCTACCCAGGACCATGCCGCGGCAGCCATTGCCAAAAGGGGTATTCCTGTTTTTGCCTGGAAAGGTGAAACTCTTGAAGAATACTGGTGGTGTACCGATCAGGCCCTTAGCTTCCCCGACAACCAGGGACCACAACTTATTGTGGATGATGGTGGTGATGCTACTTTGCTTTTACATATGGGATATAAAGCAGAAGAAAACCCATCTGTGCTGGAAAAACAACCAGGTAGTCGCGAAGAATTAGAAATTCTTAAGCTTCTGAACAAAACACTTGAGAATGACAATCAGAAATGGCATCGTATGGTAAAAGACTGGAAAGGTGTTTCTGAAGAAACAACTACCGGAGTGCATCGTCTTTATCAAATGATGGAAAAGGGCGAATTGCTGGTTCCGGCCATCAATGTCAACGATTCTGTTACCAAGTCAAAATTCGACAATCTATATGGTTGCCGTGAGTCATTGGCCGATGGGATTAAAAGAGCTACCGATGTAATGATTGCCGGCAAAGTGGTTGTAGTATGCGGATATGGTGATGTAGGTAAAGGTTGTGCCCACAGCATGCGCGGTTATGGCGCCAGGGTTATTGTTACTGAAATCGACCCCATTTGTGCCCTTCAGGCAGCCATGGAAGGTTTTGAAGTAAAAACCGTTGAAGATGCGCTTGATGAGGGTAATATCTTTGTAACTGCAACCGGTAACAAGGACGTTCTTACCGTTGAGCATATGAAGCAAATGAAAGATCAGGCTATAGTATGTAACATCGGACATTTCGATAATGAAATACAGGTTGACAAACTTGAACAAACACCAGGCATCCAGAAGGTACATATTAAACCACAGGTTGACAAATTTGTATTCCCCGACGGGCATGAAATATTTATGCTGGCAGAAGGTCGCCTTGTGAATCTGGGGTGTGCAACCGGCCATCCATCATTTGTAATGAGTAACTCATTTACCAACCAGGTGGTTGCTCAAATGGAACTCTGGAAAAATGACTATGAAATAGATGTTTACCGCTTACCCAAACATCTGGATGAAGAAGTAGCACGATTGCACCTTGAAAAAATTGGTGTAAAACTTACCAAACTTTCACCGGAGCAAGCCGAGTATATCGGTGTTAAAGAAAAAGGACCCTTCAAGCCTGAACATTATAGATATTAGATTAAGGTTAAGGTTGAGGTTGAGCAAAAGGTAAAAACCGGGAGCTGGAGAGATTAAGTTTTAGAATTGATATTGAAGCGGTTTATAGTTTAACCTAATTATGATAACACATAAAAAAACCGGGTAGTTATATGAACTGCCCGGTTTTTTATTGTGCAATTTTTTTTAATTGGTCACGTGCAGATAAGGATAGCTAAAAGAAGTTCTGTATGCTCTGAGTGGATGTTTTGATGGTCCTGAAACCGGCGAACCATCCAGTAAAAGAAAAACAGATTCACAATCACTGCCCTTGGCAAGGGGTGGATCTTCCACAATTATTCTGCATTCAGAATAAGGATGATAAGGACAGGCACGATCAAAAGCTGTAAATTCATCTTCCTGTGCCCTGTAAATGATAATACCTCTGAATCCTCCTGTATAATATGCCCAACCGCCAATACTGTTCAACTCAATGTTCTGTGTAGATTCAATATTAACAATAAAATCAACAGGATAATAGGGTACAGGATGTCTGTCATCCTTCGTACAGGAAAGCAAAACAACTATTAAAACAACCGGCAGGAAAATCCTTTTCCGTAATTTATTTAGAAATAAAAACATCTTGTTTTCGTTTGATCATTACAAAGTTACTCCGATTTTTTTAACTTTGTTACGAGTGAATTATTGTACAACAGATGTAATATGTTCACCAGATCATTTAAATACCACTTATTGATTTTTTTATTGGTATTTTTGCCTCTGACATCCTGTAGCCCACAATTTAAAGCATTGCAGAGAGAGCGGCAGTTGGAAAAAAAGAAGGGCAAAGAAGTAAGGAAGGTGAACGAACAATGCGTGCAGCAAGAAAAAGACATGTGCAGATGCAAAGCAGGGATACGCAAAAGAGGATGAAACAAACGCGAAGTAAAAGCAATCGTCATTTAAACAATCAACGAAAAAAGCCGTTCTATGTGCGTTGGTTCAATGCTATCAGGGGTACCCGAAAATAGAACTACATGATAAATCATACTTTTTATGGAAGACTATTTATATATTTTTCTTGCGATAATCTGGCTGGTGATAAGTATCCTTGGAGGGAGAAAGAAAAAACAGCAGCAACAACAAAGGCAGCAAAGACAAAATCAGCAGCAGGAAGAGCCTGTACGCAGCACTTTTGAAGAAACCCGCAGGGAAGCACCAGAACCCAGGGCAGAGAAACAGGAAAAGCGTCCTTCAAGAGATTTTGAAGAACTTCTTGGAGAGTTTTTCGGGGAAGAAACATCCAAAACTGAAAAGCCCGCTCAACAAGCCCCCGCACCATCTTATTCCTCAGAGAAAGAATACTCTGATGAAAGAACATCTGAATGGAAATACGTTGAAGATGTTTCGGATGAAGAAATCAGTAAACATGAAGGTGCTATTAAGGAAGATTTTGAGTTTTCTGCTGAAGGAAAAGTTGAAACCCTTGAGGACCTGATAAAAAATTACGACGACCAATACCAGAAAACTGAGGAAAAAGACAAAGAACTTGAGGTAGTTGATCTTGATGAAGAAGAATCCGCATTTTCTGAATTCGATTTTAACGGAAGAGATGCAATCATTTACAGTGAGATAATCAACAGAAAATATTTTTAATTATTTGCACTTTTTAAGTGTCATTTGTTAAATAATCATTACATTTGTTCATGCAAACGGGAAAAACCTGTTTGCTTTTGTATTATATAAAGACATACCCTTTCATAGCTAAGTCTTTATTAAGAAAAAATCTGAATAAATAAATCCGGGTTGTCAGTTATGTTTTGATGCAGGCATGCTGTCAACTGTTTTTTTTTGTCTTGTTTACACAGCAAAGGAATTAAATTTCTATGATAAAAATGCGAATAAA
>JBHEOF010000015.1:0-329 GCA_046261715.1 Bacteroidales bacterium | reverse complement strand
CACTCAACAGAATTAGTGACTTGGGGAGCAGAATTGATAACAAATCAAAAATAATTTAACAATACCAGTTTTTCAAACCCATTTTTTTTAAAGCAATAATTTCTTAAAAGAAATACTTGCAGGGAAGATGTAAAACAAATATAATATAGTCATGAACGAGGTTAAATATTTTACACAAGAAGGACTTGACAAACTCAAACAAGAACTTGAGCATTTAAAGTCAGTTGAAAGATCGGCCATCTCACAGCAGATTGCTGAAGCAAGAGAAAAGGGTGACCTTTCTGAAAATGCTGAATATGATGCAGCCAAAAATGCCCAGGGAATGCTTG
>JBHEOF010000149.1:4252-4546 GCA_046261715.1 Bacteroidales bacterium | reverse complement strand
TTTGATGATTAAAACAAAACGTGGTACCAAATCAAAACCAATTTTTGAATATACATTTAAAACAACATCATCACACGAACCTGATCCTATACCAATGTTAGATGGAGCAGGATATGCCCGTTTAATAACCGAAGAGCATTACAATGTTACCTATAATGAATTTTACAGCCAGGAAATAGCTTTTGATCCTGAGTGGGAAGAATACCACAACTACTCACAGAATACCAACTGGGTTAAAGAAATAACCAAAGTGGCTTTTACTCAGCAGCACGACTTTTCGGTACGAGGCGGGGG
>JBHEOF010000149.1:0-4242 GCA_046261715.1 Bacteroidales bacterium | reverse complement strand
GTGATAAATCAAGATACAACATGTCGATGGGATATTTTGACGAAGGTGGTACAACCATTGGCAATAACCTCGAAAAATTGAACCTCCGCAGTTCGCTTGACTACGACCTGTCATCCAAACTGCAGTTCAAATCCGATATCATGTTCACACGATATAACCAGGATAATACCTATGATGTTGAAGACTCATATTATGCAAAAGACGGAGGTTGGAGAACCTTGCGAGCTGTAGCATATCGAAAAATGCCAAACCTTTCAGTCTATGACCTTGATACCTTAGGCAATAGTACAGGAGCTTATTTTACACCTCCCACTACTTTGCAGGGAAACGCAATAGACAATTACAATCCGGTTGCATTTGCAAATCTTGGCACACAAAAAAGATTCAAAGACAATGCCAGAGCCTTATTCAGTGCAAAATATTCAATTAATCCGCAACTAACCTGGAACGGAACTGTAACACTCGACCTTTTTGACCAGAAAATATCCAAGTTTCTTCCTTATAAGGCACTTGGGTACGAATACACCAACGATTTTACCAATAAATCAGTTAATGAGTTTTCCAAGAAAAGTTCAATTTTCACCATCAACCAATTGGTTTACAGACCTGATTTTGGTCCCGACCACGATGTATTTTTTATGGGTCAGGTGGATACTGAAGATTCCCGTTCGAGATGGTATAAAACAGAATCAAGCCAATCTGCATCACCTTTTATAACTGAACCAATAAATGATAAACATCTCAGTTATTTTGGCGCCAGTTATACCGAATACAAATCACTTGGATTTTATGGCACTGGCAGCTACAAATGGAGAGACAAATATAGTGTTTTGCTTGGGGTCAAGTATGAAGGAAATTCAAAATTCAGCGCAGACAGCCGCTGGGGTTTATTTCCAACTGTTGCAGGATTCTGGCGTCTTTCGGGTGAAGAATTTATGAAAAGCGTATCTTTTATCGATGACCTAAAATTGAGAGTAAGCTGGGGGCAAAGTGGTAACTCACCAGCCGGTAATTACCTCTATTATAATACCTACAAAGCCGGTTCAAACTATTCGTACATGGATATGCAGGGTGTTCAACCCAACGGTATTGAACTTACAAGTTTACAATGGGAAACCATTGATCAAATAAACCCCGGACTTTCATTTATGGGGTTAAACAACCGGATGAACATTGAAATTGATTATTACCGAAAGAAAACATTAAACCTTTATCTCGAAAATTCAGGTATTCCTGATCATACTGGTTTTAGCAGTATCGACCGGAACGATGGAGAGATGGAAAACAGGGGATTTGAATTTCTGATCGATTACACCATTGTCAGACAAAAAGATTTCCAATTGAATTTTAACTTAAACATTTCCAGCAACCAGAACAAAGTTTTGCGCCTGCCGGAAAATTATAGTCTGGTATATGGGAACATGCTTGAAAATGGTAACTATAAAATCAGTATAACACCAGGAGAAGCGCTTGGAGGATTCTTTGGATACGAATACCTGGGTGTTTATGCATCGAATTCAGATGCAATTGTAAGGGATAAAAACGGAGAACCGGTTTATGGCCTCGATTCGGAAGAACCCCTTTCAATGATTATGGGTGGGCCTTCGGGATATGTATTTGAAGGTGGTGATGCCAAATATAAAGACCAGAACTATGATGGAAAAATTGATGAGCTTGACCTGGTTTATCTCGGGGATTTAAATCCTAAATTTATGGGGGGTACCGGATTCAGGGTTCAATACAAGGGATTTATTCTTAATTCATTCTTCTACTTCAAAGTCGGACAGGAGATTATCAACCAAACCCGCATGGATACTGAGAAGATGTACAACTATGACAACCAGAGTTTGGCAACCGACTGGCGCTGGAGAAGAGAAGGGGATATTACAGATATGCCAAGGGCGCTTTACAACAAAGGATTTAACTGGTTAGGTTCCGACCGTTTTGTTGAAGATGGTTCGCATATCAGGTTAAAATCATTATCGCTGAGCTATATGGTTAAACCCGAGATTGTCAGAAGACTCGGTGTTAGCGATATGAAATTTTTTGCAACCGCATATAACCTCTACACATGGACAAACTACTCTGGTCAGGATCCTGATGTAGCGCCGCCATCAAAACCTGATTCTTTACCAAAAGATTACAGCAAAACTCCACCAAGTAAAAAATATATGTTTGGGGTAAACCTTATTTTCTAACAATTAAACATTAATTCAATGAGAAAACTCAATATAAAAAATTCGGCAATAGTTGCTATACTCTTCGTGTTTACAGCAACTACATCGTGTCAGGATTATTTAACGGTTGCACCTGAAAATGACCTGATAAAAGAGAAATTCTGGAACAAAACCGAAGATGTAAACAGCGCTCTTGCTGCCACTTACAATGCCATGCGTGAGGCAAGTCTTCAATCATTGATTTTTGGTGAAGTTCGCGCCGATTTGATAACGTTTACCGGAGCCGATTTTGCTGATTATGCCAAAATTGGTCAAAGTAACATTAGTCCAACAAATTCTGTTGTTAACTGGAAAGCTTATTACGCTGCCATAAATCTGGCTAATACATTGATGTTTTATAACAAGGAAGTTTTTGAAAAAGATAAAACATTTACAAAGGAAATGATGGACGCTGTAGATGCAGAAGCGTTGTTTATTCGTTCGTTGTCCTATTTCTATCTGGTTCGGTTGTGGAAAGATGTTCCCCTGGTTTTGCATGCATCTGTTTCTGACACTACCGACCTGTACATCAACAAAAGTCCTGAACATGTGGTTATAAAACAAATAATTGATGACCTGCTAAAGGCACAGAACATGGCTTATACAACACAGTTTAAGGGTAACAATTATTTTTACGGACGTGCAAATAAATATTCGATAATGGCGCTGCTGGCAGATGTTTACCTTTGGAACGAACAGTATGACAAGTGCTCTGAATATTGTGATTTACTTATTAATTCAGGACTTTATGGACTGGAAAGCAGCGAAACTATGTTTAATATTTACTATCCGGGAAATTCTCCAACGGAAAGTATTATTGAACTTCAATATAACGATGCTTTGGATAACCAGGAAAATCCGATTTACTATAATTTGGTTACCACCTCAGGAGGTACCGGAGCTATGTTGAATACGAAAAATACCACTCAGTTACTTAACAGGGAAGATCTCCGCAATTATCAAGGCAGGGGAGCTATTTGGAAATACCAGGGAAAAGATGCACTTGGTCTGGTTAACAGGGCAAGCACCGAGCGTGATGCCAATTGGAATATTTATCGTTATGCAGATATTCTTCTGATGAAAGCTGAAGCCGCTATTGAACTAAACAAGTTTGATGAAGCAAATAACCTGATAAGGGAAACCTTGTTGCGCGCCGGAATGCCTTATGAAGATATTTTCATTAAAGAAGATTTAAGACAAGCTCTTTTAGATGAAAAAGGAAGAGAATTTCTTTTCGAAGGAAAACGCTGGTTCGACCTGTTACGTGCTGCCAAAAGAAATAAATTTCAAGGAAAAGACATTATCATTAATATGATTCTTGCTGGTGCGGACATTAAACAGCAGGCAGTTTTGAGAACAAAAGTTTTCGATACGCTGAGCTATTACTTGCCAATAGCCGAACGCGAGCTGATATACAACCAGAATCTGGTTCAGAATCCTTATTACGACCGGTAAAAATTTTAAAAAGTGATTGATATGAAAAATATATTTTTGCGCATTCTAATGCAGACCATCAAATTAATTTTATTTGCAGTGATTCTGTTTGGTTGCAAACAGGAACCAATTTTATGGAATGTTGAATCCACCCAGCAGGTAATTTCGGAATATGTAGATAGTAAAGAGGAATTTTCGGAATTTAGTAAAATATTGGAGAGTACCGGGCTAAGTAGTCTTTTGGCCGTTCGTGGACCATTTACTTTATTCCTTCCGTCAGATGAACAAATGACGGCTTACTATGCTAAAAAAGGGGTTAAATCATATACCGAATTCAGCGAAACATTTCTAAAGGATCTGGCACTTAACCACATCATTGGCAGTCAAATTCAAAGTGGTGATATTGGTTTGGGAGCAATCCGCGATGTAAATGCATTAGGAGATTATATTGTTACCGAATTTCAAGGTGCAGATATTTTTCTCAATAAGGAAAGTAAAATTATTAAAAGAGATATTCTCGCCTCAAATGGTGTAGTACATCACATTGATAAAGTAATTGAACCAATAACAAAAAGTGTTTACGATGTACTGG
>JBHEOF010000148.1:0-4576 GCA_046261715.1 Bacteroidales bacterium | reverse complement strand
GCAGAACGCTGGCGACATTATGCAAAACATAAGGTTTACGAGGAGCAGGGTCCTGCAGACAACGACCGGTCTGCAGAACCTGCTGATTAAAAATCATTACAATCTTAATCTTGCTCCCAGCAGGAAATGTCGCCCGGCCTGCGGGAAGTAGCCATCATCAATGGCAATTAAACCGTTATCACCCACAAAACCCTTGTAGATCCAGGCGTTGGTAATATAATCAACATCCAGAATATTGTTGATCAAAAAAGAAAGTTCCAGCTCCCTGAAAATCGAATTCTCAAATGTATAAGCAAGCTTCAGATCATTTACAAAATAAGCATCGAGCATCCGGTCGCTGCTCATTGTATTATCAATGTATTGCTTACCCACATATTTTGACATAATTGCAAATGATGCACCATTTATGGGTGTAAAATCTATACGGCTCGCTCCGACCACCGAAGGTGAAAAAGCAATATCGGTATTTGTATAGGTTTGTACATGTGTACCTGCCCAGTTCCATTCTTCATCATACTGATCAGAATATTCTGTAAATTCAGGAATCTTATTTCTACTTAGAGTTAAATTTCCTGACCAACTGAGCATAGAGTTGATGCGATAAGCGCCTTCCAGTTCAATACCCATCCTATAACTATCTTCAATATTGGTTCGGGTAAAACCACCTACATCATTGATTTCACCGGTAAGAATCAGTTGATCCCTGTAATCCATAAGATAATAGTTCAGTCCAAGTTTTAAGTTCCCTGCTGTATATTTATAGCCTACTTCCACGTTTCGCAGGGTTTCATGTCTTGGCCTTGAATCGGGCGATGATTCGGTAAAATCGCGACGTACAGGTTCGCGGTTGCTGATACCGGCAAAGGTATACACATTATGCTTTGAGTTGATTTCGTAAACAAGCCCTGTTTTGGGATTAATAAAATTAAATATGGCAGTTTGCTCAAGCGGTACAATCTCATTTTCAACCATACCCAGCCCCACAAAATCATAGATAATATTCCGTACCTGCAAATCACCAAAAGCGAACAAACCCGGTAAAATCTCATAGTTGAGTTTTATAAAGCTATTAAAATCGGTTTTCCTTGCATTGTTATCGTAGTACCTGTGATCTTTATCAATATCCTGAGCCAGACGAGCCCAGATGATCTTTCCGTAATGATCACCGTCATACATATTGTAACCTCCGCCAATTATAGAATTCAATCTTCCTGAACCTTTATAATTTGCCGACCAGGTTAACCCGTAAAAATGATTATCGAGCCAGCGTTGCCTTATAAGATCGGTGCGCGAAAATTCCGTTTCATCAATTACTACATTGGGGAGTCCGTATCTTGAAAACCGGTCATTTTCGCGGTATTGTTCATAATATCCTCTTCCATAAGTGTAATGGAATGAAGTATTGCCTACCCAGTCAGGGTTTATTCTCCTGGTAATATGCAACTGATAATGATCCTGCTGGTAGTTATCTGTTTCATTTTCATAAAACTGCATATTCCCGTCCTGGTCAAAATACATTCCTGAAGGATTAAAAGTTCTGTTTATTTCAAGCATATCGGAAGGAACTCCATTCCAGGCCTGGTAGGTAGTTTCCTTTCCGCTGAATGTAATAGCCTGTATTACCGTGTTTTTTCCATAATAACCCCCTGAGAAATAAAAGGATTTCAGATCAGAAAAAGATCTGTCGATGTAACCATCAGAATTAATTCGTGACAATCTGCCATCAAAAGCCCAGCGGTTGGCGATTAAGCCGGTACCAAAGTTTGCTGTATTACGCAATGTGTTAAATGAACCTCCGCTGTTAAAAATTTCGGCATAAGGATCGCGGTTTAATCCGGTAGTATTCAAACTTATGGTAGCACCAAAAGACGCTGCGCCCTGTGTACTGGTACCTACCCCTCTCTGTATCTGAATATTCTCTGTTGATGAAGCAATATCAGGCATATTCACCCACCATACTCCATGCGATTCAGCGTCATTTACAGGTACTCCGTTCAAAGTAACATTGATACGACTGTTATCGCTACCCCTGATATTCATCCATGTATAGCCCACTCCTGCGCCGGCATCGGAGCTTGTTATCAGGCTGGGAGTAAGATTGAGCAGAACAGGAATATCCTGCCCCAGATTGCGGCCGGTGATCTCTTCTCTGTTTACATTGGTATAGGTTGACGGCGTGCGGCTATCGGCACGGGTAGCCCGCACTATTACTTCCTGTGAAAGAATTGCCGATCGTTCAAGAAAAATTTCAATAACGGTTGCATCAACAATTTCCAATTCTTCTGTATGGGTTTGATAACCTACGTATGAAACCCTGATGGTGTAAGTTCCTTTGTTTAAACTTTCAAAAACAAAACCACCATTACCTCCCGCATGAACACCACGGAAAGAATCTTCAATGACCACATTAGCCCCGGGCAGGGGATTTTTGTCTGCAGCGTCTTTCACAGTTCCACTCAACGTAAACTGCGCAAAAACAGGTATGGCAATAAATACCATTACCAGCAAAACTGAAACTCTTTTCATTTTTTATTGATTTTTTTTGGGTTTAACTTTTGGAGACTAATAGGGGAAAGTGCCTCCTTTAGCTTTTCCCTTTCCCTTCGCCGGCATTACCCGGATCAGGTTCAATGGGTTTGATCTCAGCCCGATTTTTTTGGGCACCCCTATTCGGCATTTCATCACAAATATAGCCCTTTTTTAAGAAACAAAAAAGAAACGATTGCCCTGATTTCTGCTTTTATTGAATCCACTCTATTATTTCATTAATTTTGCGGATAACAACCATTTCACATACAAAACAAGCAACTGACCAAAACCAGAACCATCTCAAAGATATAAGATTATGAAGATCCTGATCATTAACGGCCCAAACCTTAACCTGTTGGGCACCAGAGAAAAATCTGTTTATGGTAATACCTTTTTTGAAGATTATTTCCACAAACTGAAAGAATCATATAGATCTGTTGAGCTGGAATATTTTCAAAGCAATGTGGAAGGAGAGATCATAAACAAGTTGCATGAAACGGGTTTTTCTTATGATGGCATTATATTAAATGCCGGGGGTTACACACATACATCCGTGGCCATTGCAGATGCAGTACTTGCCATAAATACCCCGGTAGTTGAGGTGCACATAACCAATATTTTTGCTCGTGAAGCATTCAGACACACATCATTGATTGCACCTGCATGCAAAGGCAGTATAGCAGGATTTGGACTTCAGGGTTATAATCTCGCCATGGATAGTTTACTCATGAAGGAATAAAACGCTTTTGATTTTTTTACCGGAATCACCCTCAAAAAGTCTGTACAGATGCTTTACAAAGTTTGAAAATGCCTGCTTTGCAGATCAGAAAAACATTTTGTTCTTTTTACGAAAAATTTCCAGACAATGCTTTTCTTATATACCGGCATTACTTCTTTATATTCCAGTTTTTTACCCAGCTTTCGTGTTTTTCTGAGATTTTTCAGAACCGAAAAACCGGCCCTGTAAACTGCAAAGGTATCCTTCACCTGCCCTTTCAGCATAAACTGAAAGGCAGCCACCTGATCAAGAATTATCCTTTTCAGCATAAGCGGATAAAACTTTGATGCCGGCAGGTTTTTTGCCAGCAAAAGCATATTATTTCTGAAGTTAAGATATGTTTTCCTGGGATTATTTTTCGGAAGGGTTCCTCCGCCCACATGATATACCTTTGAAGCAGGAATGCACATGATCTTTTTCCCGGTTCTTTTCAATCGCCAGCAAAGATCAATTTCTTCCATATGGGCAAAGAAACTTTCATCCAGCGCACCGGCACGGTAAAAATCTGCCGCCCTGACCATCATACATGCACCCGTAGCCCAGAAAACTTCAGCAGGATCATCATATTGGTTCTCATCCTTTTCAAGGTGATTAAACACCCTGCCCCGGCAAAAAGGATAGCCAAGGTAGTCAATAAAACCTCCCGCAGCACCGGCATATTCGAAGTATGCAGGGTTATAATAAGAAAGAATCCTGGGCTGACAGGCAGCTACATCATCACGATCATCCATTTGCTCCACCATGGGTTCTATCCAGCCCGGGCTTACCTCAATATCTGAATTTAATAACAAATAGTATTCAGCTTCGATTTCTTTAAGAGCACGGTTGTAGCCGCCGGTATACCCAAAGTTTTTACCCAGTTTGATCAGTTCAACTTCGGGAAATTGCTTTTGGAGAAATTCCAGGGAATCATCAACAGAACCATTGTCTGAAACAAATACTTTTGCATAGGTTGGATTATTATTTATTACAGAAGGCAGAAACTTTTCCAGAAATTTTTTTCCGTTCCAGTTTAAGATCACTACAGCAAGTTTCAGTTTCGTCATTCCTTTAAACCTTCCTGTGGGGTTCTCCAATATTTAAGTTGAATTGATTAAGGTAAGTAACCGTCAATTAAAATATCTGAGTTTTTCCTTTCCGGGTTACATTGAGATTTCAAAGTTAAACAAATACCTGTATACTCATTGGTATAAAAGTATATTTTCAATAATCAGATGTATCTGACCTTAAACCCATTTATTTCTGATTTGTGATTATTCATTCTACAGG
>JBHEOF010000147.1:0-4717 GCA_046261715.1 Bacteroidales bacterium | reverse complement strand
CGGCATGTTACGAAGTACGCAACCTGGTCAATGAGCCGGGCAATGTGCTGGATGCTGTGGCTTTTGCTGAACAGATACGCCTGTATACCGAAAAGGCTGGTGTAAAGGTGGAAGTGTTTAATAAGAAAAAAATCATGGAACTGGGTATGGAAGCACTGCTTACAGTAAATAAGGGGAGCAAAACCGAACCCAGCTTTACGGTGATGGAGTGGAAACCCGAAAACGCAGTAAATAAAAAGCCTGTGGTTTTGGTGGGCAAAGGTCTTGTGTTTGATACCGGCGGCATCAATATAAAACCCACCAAAGGACTGGAAGAAATGAAATGCGACATGGCCGGCGGGGCTGCCGTTTTCGGTGCTGTTTATGCAGCGGCCATGAATAAACTGCCTGTGCATATTGTGGGTCTGGTTCCGGCAACCGATAACCGTCCGGGTGAGCACGCCATGTTGCCGGGCGATATCATCCGCCTGAGCAATGGCAAAACCGTTGAGATCCTTAATACCGATGCCGAAGGACGGCTGATCCTTGCCGATGCATTGTTGTATGCACAGAAATATAACCCGGAACTGGTGATCGATCTGGCCACGCTGACGGGTTCGGCACAGGTGGCCATCGGGAAATACGGCATGGCGGGCATGCATCAGGATGCTGCTGAAGCTATGGAAAAGCTGAAGCAAAGCGGCTGGAACGTTTACGAGCGCATTGCCGAGCTGCCTTTCTGGGAAGAATACGGTGAAGAGATGGAATCGGATATCGCCGATCTGCGTAACATTGGCAAAGGTGGCGGTGGAGGTGCCATTACTGCCGGGAAATTCCTGGCGCGCTTTATCTCTTACCCCTGGATTCATCTCGATATTGCCGGCGTGGCCTTTATGGATGGCCGCGAATCTTACCGCGGAAAAGGTGCCACGGGAGTGGGAGTGAGGTTGGTGTATGATTTTTTGAAGAATATGGTGAATGGTTGATAGGTTTATTTTTTACTCTGCAATTTAAGCTTTTGCTGTCCTACTCCCCCTTTTAAGGGGACCGGGGGGATGTTGTTTACATGATTAAGAACAGAATTTTTACCGCGGAGACACGAAGGCGCAGAGTTTGCGATAGTTTCAACATTAACAATATATCCCTCTGTGCATCATAAACTTTTAACCATATAAGGCATATAAGAGTGTTTAAGGCATATAGGCGTTCTCAACGCCATGGCGTCTCCACGGTTTCCCACACATTTGACTTCAAACATACATCTGATCCCGCACGAACGGGATTTCGAACCCAGGGGTTCTCAACATTTGACATAAAAAAAGGAGACCACCTCCCGGCAATCTCCTTAATTTAAAGTTATTTGATAAATCTGCTAGTTCATATTCTGCTGCACCACTTCAAGTACTTCGGGCAGGTCCATGCCGAGTTCTTTAAGATGTTCGATGGTGGGGATAACATCTTTGGTCCAGCCGCGGCGCTGATAAACGGCGTCGAGCAGTTGTTCGTAGCGGTCTTCGCGATATGCGCGCAGGGCAGCCATTTTTTCTTCGGTGGTTTTTCCTTCGGGGTCAAAACCTACATCTTCTTTCAGCTGCTTGTCGTAGCGCTCCTGGCGTGATTCGTATTCTTCCTTTGTAACGGGTCCGCAGGCACGGTAGGGCTGGGCATCGTGGATGCGCTTGCCATAGCCGCGGCGCAGGTTGAATACACGCTGGAAATTATACACACGCTCACTCTGGCGAATCATCTCTTCCTTACTGAAAGGCTTGCCGGTAACGGCTTCGAAGATGGCAACATAGTTGGCAACGTGCTCGGGAATTTTATGGGGCTCCTCGGCGAGTTCATTGCCCTTGGGCACCACATCGTTCCAGCAAAGCTTGCAAAGTCCTACCAGTCCGAACCAGGTACGGAACATGGGGAAATAGTGCAGGGCTTCGGCTTTGTCTTCGAATGAGGGGATCTGGTTGTTTACCATGTCCATGAAGATCAGCCATGCTTCGTCGTGCTGCGGACCTTTGTTGGTCATCGCATAACCGCCCTGCTGTGCGAGAGATTCTTTTGAAACGTATTGTGAGTATTCCAGTCCTTTGTTTACCATTCCGATGTCATTCATAAACTTAGGATCGGCGTGATATTTCTCAATAAAGAGTTCCTTCATCTTTTTCACACCCATACCGGCTACCAGACCGAAGCCTTCGCCGCGGGCGAGCTGATGCATCAGTTCAAGAGCTGCTTCAGAATTGCCGAAGTTCAGTTCAAGTCCGCCGGTTCTTTCCTTGTTCAGGATGCCCGCTTCATAGCATTCCATGATGAACGCCACAACGGTTCCCCAGGTAATGGTACAGATACCATAGGTGTCGCAATAAAAGTTCTGTTCGATGATGGCTTCCGGGTCGAAGATTCCCAGGTTGGAACCCAGTCCGGCGGCTGTTTCGTATTCAGGACCGTCAACAATAACAGCATCTCCCTTGTAGGGGCCTGTTTTCAGAACGAAATCATCCACACCTTTGGCGCACGACATGGCACAGCCGATCCAGCAACCATCGGGTACGCTTTGGTTAAAGTACTTGTCGCGGAACACATTACTGTGTATTTTCAGGCCATCATCATGACTTCCGAATTTGAAGTTATGCGTGGGAAGCAGGTCGTAATCGTTCATTACGTTAACGATGTTGGCAGTACCCTTTTTGCGCATCTGGCACTGGAAATCATCCAGTTCGCGCATTTCCTGCTGAAATTTGCGTCCCTTTTCCTTGATGGTATCAAGGTCGGCCACATTGTTCAGGTTGCCTGTAACGCCTTCAATTCTTGACACGATGGCTTTGATACGCTTGTCGCGCATAACGGTACCGATACCGCCACGGCCGGCCTGCTTCAGACGGATCTTCTTACGCTTCATGTCGTAGAAGGTGAAGTTCAACATGCCGATAAGTGAGTTTTCTGCAGCGGCTCCGCTGGAAACGATACCGATGTTTTTGGCATCTTTCTCATCTTTGGCAAAAACTTCGGTAAGTTCTTCTGCAAGCACGTGGGTATCTTTTGAGAAGCCCGGATCTTCAATGATCTCAATTTTGTGGTTCTGTCCATCGATAAAGATGATGATATCCTTTTCAGCTTTGCCCTGGAGCTCCAGTGCATCGTAGCCTGAAAACTTCAGGAAGGGGCCGAAGAAGCCACCCACGTTGGAGTCTATAACGGAATCCGTTTGAGGTGAAATACTTACCAACAGCGATTTTCCGGCTCCTGAATACTGGGTAATACCTCCCACAGGACCGGATGAAATGATGATCTCATTTTCAGGATCATCCCAACGGGTATCGGGTTTGGTGGCATCCCACAGCAGTTTGAGACCATAGCCCCTGCCGCCGATGAATTTTTCCTTCATCATGGGCGGTACTTCTTTTTCTTTGATCTCATTGCTGCCCACATTGATGTAGAGAATCTTATCAGTGTATCCTCTTTCAAGGGGTTTCCACTGATAATCAAGCTCTTTAAGCTTTTTGTAGTTTTGTTTTAAATCGGTGATGTTCATACAGTTAATCTCCTTTATATGTGATGATTTTTTATCTGGAGGCAAAACTACGAAATTTAAAATTCTGGGGTAGTTTTTTCAGTTTTTTTTAAAAGAAAATCAGTGATTTAGAATCGGTCTAAAGTAGCAGTTCGGGGAAGTGAAAATTATTACAACAAAATACTTTCAGCTTTGTATCGACGTTTTTTTTATTATAGGATAGTTTTAATGGGTATTGCTCTAATATTTAACGTTAATAAGTGTTTGACGTAGATTTTTTGCTGCGGTTTTCATTAGTTTTGTATCCAAATTCAGATATATAAATATTTAACCTGGTTTTTATGTTAAAAAAGGTTTTGCTTGTACTCGTTGTTTCCTTTTCCTTTGCGGGAATCATGAATTTGTTATCATTTACCTGGATTGCCGAAACTCCTGATCCTGATTATGCTGAAATAATCAGTGAATCTTACGGTGTTTTTGCTTTGCCCATTCCGCAGGAGTTGAATTTTGCAGGCGAACCGGTTCCGGTAGATAATTTCGAGGTACTTGAGCGATACGACCGCGAGCTTCTGGTAAACACATACTGGCAATCGCAAACCCTTTTGTTTTTCAAACGTGCCCACCGGTGGTTTCCTGTCATTGAACCCATCCTGGCTGAACAGGGTGTTCCCGATGATTTCAAATACCTGGCTCTTATTGAGAGCGGGCTGATGAATGTGGTTTCTCCGGCCGGAGCAGCAGGGTACTGGCAGATCTTACAGTCTACCGGTCGTGAATTGGGTCTCGAAGTTAATACTGAGATTGATGAGCGCTATCACGTAGAAAAATCAACCATTGCTGCCTGCAGGTTTCTGAAGGATGCACACGATCGTTATAACAGCTGGACGCTTGCTGCAGCGGCATACAACATGGGCCGGTCAGGCCTTAACCGCCAGCTTACAAACCAGCAGTCGGGCAACTATTACGATCTGTATCTGAATGAAGAAACAACACGGTATGTATTCCGCATTCTGGCCATTAAAACCATCCTGGAAAATCCCAAAGGGCATGGCTTTCACTTTCGTGAGAAGGACCTTTACCAACCGCTGGATTACTACACCGTATCTGTAAACACACCCATAGATGACCTGGTGGAGTTTGCCCATTCACACCAGATCAGCTACAAGGAGCTTCGCACGCTCAACCCCTGGCTGCGACGCACATCATTACCCAATCGTAGCGGTAAGG
>JBHEOF010000146.1:4391-4730 GCA_046261715.1 Bacteroidales bacterium | reverse complement strand
GAACTGATTACTCCTGATGCCGGGGAAGAGCAACTTTTTCAGAAACAATCTACAGTTGAAGAGAGCTTTGATTATGTGATTGGATTAATGGACGAGGCAATCCCGGATCTTGCAGAAAGAAAATCAGGAACCCTTATGGGACAGGTTGACCAGGTTATTGCAAAATCAATAAAAGCCAGAGTAATGCTTTTCAGGGCCAGTCCGTTTTTTAACGGCAACCAGGAATATTTTGGCGATTTTTACAACGAAGATGGCGACCCGTTTTTCCCGCTCGATTACGATAAAGAAAAATGGAAAGATGCAATCGATGCAATAAATATAGCAATTGATGCATGCCAT
>JBHEOF010000146.1:0-4381 GCA_046261715.1 Bacteroidales bacterium | reverse complement strand
GTATTGAGTTGTACACCTACAACGACCAGGTTTATATCTTTGACCGTGAAGTTTATTCACAAAACGAAGAAAATGTAAAAAGGCAATATGATTTGAGGTTTGCAGTTACCCAACCCTGGAATAAAGAACTCATCTGGGGATTTTCAAACCTTAACTATTACGGCCAGGGCGAACTGGCCCATTCAACCAATATGCGTTTGCCCGAAGGATACGGTGGTGGTATCACCAACACGCCGTCATACTCATGGCAATGGATGGCTGCAACTTACCGAATGGCCGAGCGCTATTATACTGAAAATGGAGTTCCTATTGAAGAAGACCTCACTTTTGATGCAGACAATAAATGGGAACTTACACAAACTCCGGGAGCCGATGAACCTGAATACAGGGAACTTGCCGGTATTATGCAGCCCGGTGCCGAAACAATTAAATTATACATGAACAGGGAACCGCGTTTTTATGCCAACCTGGCTATTACCGGTGGGTACTGGAGAAGCCACAGCGTGCGCATTAACACCATGATGTATGCCGGAGAAGACGGTGGCTTTAATTCATCGCAGCACAGTACCGACTATTTTGAAACAGGTATTGGTATCAAAAAGCTGGTTCATATGGAATCGAAATCAGGACACTGGGCCAGAACAATTAAGTATCCGTACCCGATTATTCGTCTGGCCGATCTCTATTTGATGAAAGCAGAAGCACTGAATGAATTTTACGATGCACCCACCCAGGAAGTTTACGATGCTATTAACCTGGTTCGTGAAAGGGCCGGTGTGCCCAATGTTGAAATGGTTTGGGCCGATGCAGGTATTGTAAGATCAGTTAATAAACACAAAACCAAAGAAGGCATGCGCGATATTATTTTGCGTGAACGTGGTATTGAGCTGGCTTTTGAAGGAAGCAGGTTTTTTGATATGATACGCCATAAAAGAGCGATTCAGGAGTTCTCTACACCGGTTTGGGGATGGAATTACCGAGGAACTACTGGTGCCGATTTTTTTAATCTTGAAGTAAAGCAGTCCAGAAGGTTTACAATAACCGATCACCTTTGGCCTATCGACTTGAATGAGATCAACACCAATTCAAACCTGGTTCAAAACCCGGGCTGGTAGTTGTTTAATTTTAAATTTTAAAACGATAAATAAAAATCGTATGAAAACAAAAATAAATTATTTGTTACTAATTACAGCAATCCTGGTGTTTGCAATTTCCTGCGAAGACAGGAACGGAGTAGGGTCAGACGATACTACTCCTCCGGGGCCTCCATCCAATATTACCTACAAACCACTTTTCGGTGGTGCCAGGTTCTTTTATGATGTACCTGAAGACGAAGATGTGTTAAGTGTTGAAGCAAGATATACCAATGCAGACGGAAAAACATTTACTTTTTCTTCTTCCTATTTTGTTGATTCACTGGAAGTTTTTGGTTTCGGAGATACCATTCCATATACTGTTGATTTGTATGCACGCGACAGGGCCGGGAATATATCCGATTTTGTTTCAGTTGAAGTTAAGCCGCTGCAATCTGCCATTTCCCGCGTTGTAGAATCACTCGAGTTGAAACCCGCGTTTAGTTCCTTTTTCGTCGACTGGGTAAATGAACTTAAGCAAAGTATAAACGTATATATTGACTTTACCTACACCGAAAACGGTGAAGAAAGATCATTCACTTCTGTGTTTTCTTCAAATCTGGAAGAAGACCGGCGGTTTGTGGAGAACCTCGACTTAGGTCCTGACGAACCTTTAAATGTAAAAATACGTGTATCTGATATTTACGGAAACATGTCAAAACCTGTGGATATGGGAACCATTACTTTGCTCGAAGATAATGAATTGCCTAAAGATGACTGGTTTTTACCCGCTGCAAACGATTCGATAGGCGGAGTGCCACAGGCGTTTGGTAACCAAGTTGAAGGACGTTTGCGATATGTAATTGACGGATTTATCGATGAAGGTGAAAACCTGAACTTTATGCACACGGGCGGGCGCGGGCACACCGGCGATCGTGCCGACGGAAATATGCCATGGAATGTAATTATCGACCTTGGCGACCATTACGAGCTTAGCCGTATTGTTACCGTGCAAAGGCATACCAATTTCACTGGTGCACTTAGCCGCGGACAATACTATAGGGCCGAAAATGTAGGAATTTACGAAATGTATATCTGGGACGATGATACCGAAGATTGGGTATTTGTATCTGAAAACAAAATCAAGGTGCCCGTAGGTTTGAGTGAACTCGAGTTTGTTAAAAAAGGCCGGCAAGGTGATATGGCTTACATGTATCCGGACGAACCGCAATACACCAAGCCTACTCGCTGGTTCAGGTACAGGGCCATGAAAAGTTTCAATGGTAACTATACCCGTGATGATGCGAACTGCTTGTCGGAGATTACACTTTACGGCAGAAAAGCAAATTAAATTCTTTTAAGTAAACAGAGATTTAAAGCTAAAAATTTATGAGAAATATATTATTATTTACAATAATGGTTGTCGCCACTTTCATGTGGTCATGCGATGGCATGTACGACAAACAGGAGCAGTTTGAAGGGGAAATTGTGTATCCGGCCAGGTACGATACTGTTATAGGTCATATTGGGTTTGAACGGGTTGAGATTGACCTGCTGAAAGCCGGACGTATTCCCAGCGAACAGATTAACCTGGGAAAAGCTCAGCAAACGCGCATTGAATACGACGATCAGGTAATTACCATCGACTCGCTGGTTTCTTACGTGAATATTACAGGACTGACACAATCGAAACTTTACCGCTTCAGGATTTTTACAATTGATCAGTACGGAAATGAATCGGTACCGCAGGAAATTGCACTGATTCCTTTTACCAACAGCGATCTTAATTCGCTTGCGATAGCCCCGCCCAGAATTATGGCATCACCTTCGGCGGCAGTTGTTGACTGGCCCAATGGTATTTCATCAGTGCTGATGAATTACTACGGATTGAACTTTAAATACACAGACAAAGACGGTAAAATCCAAACCGGTGAAAGAGGTGAAAATTCAAGGTTTTTTATTGGTAATGTAGAGGCAGGACAACCGGTACAGCTGGATATGGAATATAAAATTGTTCCGAAAGTTAACCGCGAACCTATTTTGGATACACTTATTTTTAAAGACCAGCTCACCATAAATATGCCAACCACTTCTTCTACTTTTGTCCCGGCTGAAAGGGAAATTCTGCAGGCAAACGGTGCCACTACTTTCTCTGCCAACGGGCTGGCCGATTTCGAGCACCTGGTTTATCCGGTGCATGCCAATTCGCTTCAGGATATCTTTTATTTTCCGAACCTGAAAAGTCTTGATTTAACAGGAGGAGACGTGTTTCCAACATTGCCTGTAACCGTTTATAACGGGGGCGTAACCGATGAAGTTGGAGGTGGTGAATATGCACCATTCGTACGTAAAGCGGGCGATGTTGCATCAGGTAACGTGCAGGCTTTGAAAGACTTGCTTGAGGCCGGAATACTCGAAAAAGTTTACTATCGCCCCAACTCGATGGGACTGGATGATTTGCTTATGCCTTATGTTGAAAGCGGTGTAGTGGAATTGGTTGAAGGACCTGAGAGTGTTATGGTTGATCACCAGTTTCATCTCGACGGACTTGTACAGGATGGGAACTGGAGAATGGATGTTACCTACCCGGCAGAAGATGCACCCGAAGGAGAAGGCATTGAGAATGTGTATAAAGTTGTAAGCAGGGCAACAAGTTCGTCATTTGTTCTTGCACTGCCGCAAGGATATCAGTTTAATGCTGAAGAGTACAGGTATTTGAAAATGGATGTATATGCTCCTCCGAAGAGTGCATTTGAAGGTATTTATAAACCATTCCAGTGCTTCTGGCCCCGAATTATGAATAACCTGTGGTCGTTTGGACAATTTAGTAATCACGGTCAGGAATATTGGGATATGGGCCACATTTGCATGGACGATGCCGATCTTCAGAAATGGACAGAAGTTACTTTTGATATGTCGGGAGCTGTTGGACGGCATAATCGTGTTTTTGTACTGAATATCGGTACCGAACCCTGGATTGACTTCGACAGCGATGAAATAGTTTATTATTTGGCCAATATCAGATTTGAAAAAGAATAGAAAAGTGTTCAGGTCAGTAGCCTGAACTTGAAAAAACAGAGAGCTCAATCCATCGTGGTTGGGCTCTTTTTTTAGTCCGCAATCAAAATATAATTGCAAGTTTTCGAGTAATGAAAAACAGAGCTCATCGATTTTTCCTTAATCAGCATTAAATGCCGACACCTAAAAAATAAAATGAGCCGAAAAAATCCGACTCAAACTTTTTGTGGGTTGTACTGGATTCGAACCAGTGACCCCTACCCTGTCAAGGTAATGCTCTAAACCAACTG
>JBHEOF010000145.1:0-4760 GCA_046261715.1 Bacteroidales bacterium | reverse complement strand
TTGCTTCTGATTAAACCTTTGAAAAATATTGTGAATGAAAAACAGAGAACCTATATACTTAGAAGCAATAAAAGCAGCCCTGGAGGCTGGTAAAGCGGTAATGGAAGTTTACTCGGAAGATTTTGATACTGAGTTTAAACAAGATGGATCTCCCATTACCATGGCCGACCGAAGAGCCAATGACATCATTTGCAGCGCATTGGAAAAGACCGGCATTATGATCATCAGCGAAGAAAGCCCCAAAGAAGATTTCCGGGTACGGAGCAAAGAGAAGCTTATCTGGATGGTTGACCCGGTAGATGGTACGAAAGAATTCACTAGCCGTAATGGTGAATTTACTGTTAACATCGCACTGATTGAAAACCAGCAACCTGTTTTCGGCGTTGTTACAGCGCCAGCCATCAATCAGGGGTATTTTGGCTGGATGGGCAAAGGAGCATTCAAAACAGACTCGTTGAGTGATTTGCTGGAAAACATTGAATCGCTTCAGTTAAAGGATATTCTGGACGCTGCATTTCCCATTAAAACCCGGGTTAATGAACAACAGCCGACTTTTGCCATCAGTCGTTCGCATCTGACCCAAGAGACAAAACAGTTAATAACCAAACTTTCCGGAGGAAGTACTGACATCAAAACCATCAGCAAAGGAAGTTCACTGAAGTTCTGTCTGCTCGCCGAGGGAATTGTGCAATATTATGCACGCGAAGATTTGATCAACGAATGGGACACAGCTGCCGGTCATGCCTTGCTGCTGGCAGCCGGAGGCGCTTTGATTACAATTCCCGACGGAAAAGCAATGCTTTACAATAAAGAAAACCTTAAAACTCCCGGATTTGTTGCCTTCTCAGATCCCTCGCTGCTTTCAACGGTTAAGCAGAATCTTTCGCTTTAAAAAGGGATAGGAAAAAACAGAAATCATGATGATAAGCGTTCCCATGTAAAAACCTAATGACATGGTTTCTGCATCACCAAAAATGAGAAAGGCGAGAAAGATTCCGTATACAGGCTCAAGGTTAATGACCAGCACTACTGTATAGGCTGATAGTTCCCTCATTAAACTGACAATCGCCGTGAACGCATAAGAGGTACACACAAAACTCAGGATAAGTATCCAGCCAAAATCAACCCAACCGATGTGAAGCATTTCGGTTTTTAATTGCTGCGTTACCAGGTAGTATGCAGAAATAGCAATAAACCCTCCCACCATTTCATAAAAAGCAACCACTGCCGGATGCCATTGATGCTTTATGTTGATGTTGCGGTTGAAAACCACAAAAAAGGAATTCAGCAGTGCCGACAGCAACGCGAAAATTATTCCTTCCACGTATTGCATTTCATACTGAAAAATCAGATAAATACCTACGATAATAATAAGCCCGGTAAATACTTCAAACCAGAAAATGCGTCGCTTTTGCGTGATGGGTTCAAGGATACTGGTAAAAAGAGTAATGGAAGCAAACACGCCCAGGGTTACCGATACGTTGGAAACCTTGATAGCATGAAAGAAGGTAATCCAGTGCAAAGCTACCAGTACACCAACAGAAAACAAGTGTAAAAGCTGTTTTGAACTTACCCTGACTGAAAGCTTTTTATATTTCAGAAATATGAAAAGTCCGACAGTGGCAAAAAACATCCTGAACCATACCAATGAAATGGCATCAATAGAAATCAGGGCCCCGATAATAGCCGTAAACCCGAGCAACACCACAATAAAATGCAGTTGTGCATAAAGACCAATGAGTTTGAGTTTATTCATCGTGGCTAAAAAAATTATCTATGGCAGCAATGGCATTAGCCAGCCTCTCAGTTCCTTTTCCACTCACAATCCGATAGGGAAAGCCATATGCATCCAACTCTTTTTCGTACCAATCGAAAAAAAAGTTTCTCAAATTCGGGTGTTCCCTCTGCTCGTCAAATTGCCAGGGTAAATCAACATTGCACAACAAGATCAAATCGTAGGTATTATTAACGATTTGTTTTTCAATCCAGGGGTGACAAGTCCCGTATTTGTGCAAACTCCAGATTTTGGTAACAATAAGCTCCGTATCAGCAAAGAAATAGCGTTTTGCATGTTGTAACATTTGCTGCTCGCGCTTGAACTGATTTTGGGCAATCACCAGAATATCTTCATAGGAGTATTCTCTGTCCAGCTGTTCAATGTATTTGCGTGCAAACTCAGAAACAAAATCGCCCTGGTAATGATGGGCCAGTTGTTTTGCCAACTCCGACTTTCCGGTAGATTCCGGACCCGTTATCGCAACTTTCTTTATTTTGTGATCTGTCACACTATTTCTGCTGTAAGAATGCGTTGATAACCTTCATCACAAAAACACTTTTACCATTTTCGTGAAATGAAGCTTCCATTTCATCAGTAAGTAGTTGCATGATGGTTCGAAAAGGGCCGAATATCTGGGTACTCATCCCGTTCACTTCCACTATGATTTGATCGTTCTTTTTCAGATTGTCAATAAATTCCTTAATATCAGGTATAAATTCCCGTCCCAGCGGATACATGCTGATTTCAACAGAAGCTTGCATTTCGTTCATTGTTTTAGAGCTTATTGGGGTTAATGATTCAATGGGTTTAAAGGTTCGTTTGCAAATATACCATTTAGAATCGGGAAAATTTCACAGTTATTGCCTTGAAAATCATGCGTGGCCTGAAATATTTATGGATTCAGAAAATATCGAAAAATAAATAAAAAATGCCGTGGTTTTACGGTAAAACGTGCAAAGGATATTTTACTATATTTGTTGCCGATGACTTTAAAAACCGCATCAATGAACAGAGCGAACCAGGAAGAGATAGAAATTGGCATAGCAGGGATTAGAAAACTAACCGAGGTTATCAGGACGCAATATGACTATGACATAAGTGTTTATGCCGGCACATCCCTGAAGAGAAGAATTTCCGGTATCATCATAAAAAATGATTTTAAAAACCTGGATGGACTCATTCTTGCGCTGGAAAACCGTCCTCAGTTTTTTCCTATATTTCAGCTTCAATTGAGTGTTAATGGCACCGAGTTTTTTCGTGATCCCGCTTTCTGGCGTACTTTTCGCGATGATATTTGCAAAACCCTCAGGAACAACCATATGAAGATTAAAATATGGATTCCGGGATGTTCAACAGGAGAAGAGGTTATCACCACCGCCATTGCATTAAAAGAAGCCAATGTTTATGATAAGTCGGTGATTATTGCTTCCGATATCAACAAAGAGATCATTGAAGAAAGCAGGAAGAAAATATACACCAACAATATACTTGAAATATCTGAGAACAATTACAGACGATTTAAAGAAGACGAATCGGCTGACTTTTCAAAGTATTGTGCAAGGCAAGCCAATGGTTTTGCCTTTGCTGATGATTTGTATCAGAATGTTCAGTACGAAGTATTTAACGGTGGCGATCATAAAAGTATAAAAGGAATCAATGCGATTATTTGCCGCAATGTATTTATTTATTATACAGCCCAGCACCAGGAGAAACTGCTGGAAGACTTTACAGGCAAGCTGAGCTTTAATGGGTTCCTGGCCATAGGAAACAAAGAGAATATTACCTTCTGTAAAGATGTAAAGAAGTATACGCTTATCAATGAAAGCGAGAAAATATATCGTAAGAGTGTAAATGATTAATCATATACCAGTCAGGAAAAACATGACCGGAATGTATTGCCGGAAAAATCCCGGAAAAACAAACTGTATTGCATGAACCGAGGCATGACAATTCTATTGACACATTTCGCGGATGTTTAAAATTTCGCAACAAGGTAAATTATACAATATGGACATTGTTGGCGAGCTCCATCTGGCCAAATTAATAAAATTATAAACAGATGAAGTATAAATTGATTATTATAGGAGGTTCAGCAGGAAGTTTTCAGTTGGTAACCAGAATACTAAGCAAGCTGCCGGCAGGCTTCAATATTCCGGTGGTGCTGGCGTTGCACCGGCTGAAACATGTCCGGCACGGGTTTGTTGAAGCACTCTCTATTAAATCAGTATTGCCCGTTATTGAACCTCTCGATAAAGATGGACTCAAGCCTGGCAATGTTTACCTTGCTCCAGCCAATTATCATTTGTACATAGAACTGGCCGGTAAAATTGGCCTTTCCACCGAAGAACCCGTAAATCATTCCAGACCTTCTATTGATCTTACCTTTGCCACCGGTGCCTATTGCTACAAAGAAAAGACAGTAGGAATTATCCTTTCCGGTGCCAATAAAGATGGAGCTATGGGCCTGAAAAAAGTAAAAGACTACGGAGGATTAACCATCGTGCAGGATCCTTCTGAAGCACAGATGCCCACAATGCCAAATGCAGCCCTGGAAAAAGCCGCACCGGTAGACCATATATTAAAGGTGGATGAAATTATCAGGTTTCTATCAAAACTAAATCCATAATTTTTTTGCTGTAAGGTATAACGTTATTGTGGTTTATACGTATTAGAACTTGTGGATATACCTAAAAAGCCAACGAAAACCATTATTTTTGTGTCTTTTATAATTGCAAACTTTAACCTAATACACAATAATACACTGATTATTAAATAACTACGAATTAAATACAAAGAAACTATCTGACCTGACAGTCAATTGTTATTTTTTCAATGTCAGCATTGTGATACGAATTTAAAACAAAAAATATATGAACCGTATTAAGTTATTCCTGTATTTAGCCATTGAAGTATTTTTGTTCATTATGGCAAGGCTTCTGTTTGTCAGCACGGGTAGAATCGATACCCTGATAAACGAAGCAGG
>JBHEOF010000144.1:406-4777 GCA_046261715.1 Bacteroidales bacterium | reverse complement strand
GGATTAATAAAGAATTAATAATATTAATGCAGTTTAAATTAACTGTTTAAAATGTTAGCAAATTGCTGTATATTAAGCATAACCAGATAGAAATTCATCCTGCGTCATTTTAAAATTTTTCTATATGCAGACGGAGGAGCAGCGAGCACTCCGGCTCCCCATGCTTTATTTGCTTTTGTACCCATAATAAGAACAAGCTCGCCACCATTATGTATTTCGTTATGATAAAACCACGGTTGGTTCCAATTGCGTCCGTTTAAGGTAGCTGATTGAATGTATTTAACTTTTCGATCCTGGTGTAACCGGGTAAAACCCCATTTGACTAAAAGCAACAAATGCTGACATACCGCCACCGTCTTCATCGCCTGGCACGCCCATCAAATCGTTTCGGAACCACTCTTTAAGCAATTTACGAATTCGCTTCTGGGTTTTCCAGGGCTGACCAGCGTAGTTGTACAAATAAGGAATATGCAATGAAGGCTCATTAGCCATTGAAAACTGTCCGACATTACCAGTATGGTCCGGCAACTGCGCGTAAAATTCATATTTACTCCTGCCTAAAGGTTCATTAAAGGTAGCATCCAAATTGGCAACAAATTGTTCGGTACCTCCCATTAAAGCTATTAAATCGGCAACGCTGTGCGGCACATCCCAGCGGTAAACCCATGCATTGTTTTCGCCATAATAACCGCGGGCTCCCATTCCGCCGGAAAATTTATAATCAAAAGGAAGGATAAAATTGCCTTTATCATCTTTCGGATGAAAAAAATGCGTTTCCGGGTTAAACAGTTTCCGGTAGTTAAAAGCACGGTTTAAGAAGTATTTATATTCTTCATCTTTACCCAGTATTTTAGCTATCTGAGCAAGGCACCATTCATCGTAAACCGTGCCGAGTGTGACTGCCACAGGCTGGCGTCTTTCAAAATGATGGACTTCAGGTGCGGTT
Organism: Bacteroidales bacterium; assembly: GCA_046261715.1. Classification (GTDB taxonomy): domain Bacteria; phylum Bacteroidota; class Bacteroidia; order Bacteroidales; family UBA7960; genus SKVR01. The sequence goes on along the minus strand of JBHEOF010000144.1, from coordinate 3,831 downwards.
TCTTTCTCGCCTTCATGCAATGCAGGGAAGTACCCGTTCTCTTTATAAAATTCGTCGAGTACGCCCGCTTTTTCCCCCGACCAGGGCGCCAGTGTTTTTTCGGTTATTGCCGCTTTGCTGGCCTGGTAAGCTTTTTCCAGATCGAAACCGGTTAAGCCTTTTGTATATGCATCCAATATGGTGGCCACGCCATGGTTTGAATTCATGCGGCGGCTGTCGCCCATAATTTCGGGAAAAGTAGGCAGCCAAAAATTATCCATTTGTTCTGCCATGCGAATAAACGACCTGATGATGTCCATCTCCATTTCCTTTTCGGTTAAACACCGCAGCGGGTGGGTTGCGCGGTAAGTATCCCAAATCCAGTCATCGGTGTAAAATGGGGTTCCATTATCGTTGTGAACAGTGCCATCGAAAGCACTGTAGTATTTTCCATCTTCCGAGATACATACCGGTCGTTCGTAGGTGCGATACACCGATGTGTAAAATACGGTTTTATCATCTTCACTTCCACCTTCAACACGGGTTTTGCCAAGGGCTTCGTTCCATGTTTTATATCCTTTTTGGATAATCTTTTCCTGGTCAAATCCATCAATTTCGCGGTACAGGTTTAATTTTGCCTGCTCTTCGCTAATAAAAGATATTCCGTAACGGATTTTAAGTTGTTTTACAGTGTCGTTAAAATGCAGCGCAATACATTTGTTTTTTCCTTCGGCCTGGGTTTGGTTTGAAATTTTGCCTGAGTTTACAATCCCCGATTCAAGTGCTTCTTTATCGGTTTCAAGGTATAAAAATACTTTGGTCGTGTTTTCTGTTACCGCGTTGGATACGATTTGATAACCTGTAATCGTTCCATTTTTCATTTGTATTTTACCCGAGTTGTTGTTAACCAGTAAATACCTGTTTTCATTTTCAGTATTAAAGTTGATGTAATAAATACCCGATTGGTTAGAAACCCCATAACTTATATCAATATTTGCTTCATCCAGAAAAACATTCCACGAATAGGGGGTTATTTTTTCCAAATCGTAAGTGTAATTGTAAACCGGGTTTAAATTATTTTGCCGGCCAGATACCGGGCTAATTGTAAATGCCGAACTTCCTCTGTGGCTGGTGGTAACTACCGGGAGTCCATGTAATTTATCGGTCGTAAAATCCTTTCTTCCCGGAATTACCCTAAGCATACTGTTGGGAAGATGAATGGTGGGGAAAGTTGGCACAAGGATATGGCTTATATTTCCGATGTACGGATTTACATAATCAACGGGTTGTTTATTTATTTTAGCTGGTTCTGGTTGCGCATTTAAATAATTTATAATGAAAAGTAAAAACAAAATGGGTATGATTCTGGATTTCATAAAAATGATTGATTTTATTTCTTTCCAAAAGAAGCATCCGCTGATTAATATTCCATTAATAAAAAATAAACAGCATTAATATTTGGGTTAGTAAATGAAGAATTGCAGATAAAAAAATATTGAAAGGATTTTTTATTGCTTTTATTTCTGGATATTCAGAATTTTAATAAACGGCTGATCATAATCCTGGCCATACATTATTTTATATTCTTTAAAGAATTTTTGGTAGGTTAATTTTGCCAGGCTATGTTTTCCAAGAATATATTCTGCGCGGCATTTTAAAATCATTGCATCTTCGTTTACGGCATCAAAGTTGAAAATACTGTTGGTTGAATGGATAATAAATTCAGCTTCTTTTTGAATTTCGCACGAGTTAGCATATTCTATAAGTGTATCAATTACCATGTCGGAAACAGAAGCCTTAAATTCATCAAGCCAATCGTAGTGCACATTATGTAAAAATGCGCCCTTTTCTGTAATTTTAATTAACCGCAATATATCTTGTTTGCTCAGATTGATTTTAGAATTGGTGATTTCGCGAAAATCCTGGTAATCACTTCTAATGGTATCGGCCTCTGGTTTAATTTTCCAATAACCGGTATTTTTAGTTAACTCGCATCCACCAACTTCCCCTAAAATATTTCTTAATTTAGCAATATTAACAGCCCGGTTATTTCGGGCACTCTTAACCGTTTTGTCAAACCAAAGTATCTCAGTTAATTTATCCGATGAAATTCCTTTGTTGTTTTTAAATGAGTATAGCATGATTAAAAGGAATAATTCCTTTAATAAAGGAGAAAACTTATTTGTGATATCTGAATAATTTTTATCAAACACCTGGAAGCCACCGAAAAAAATAATCTGATAATCGGCTTTGTCTATGGTTTTTTCTTGGGTTGCGGGTGATTCTGTTCTTATTGTGGAACTTTCTTCATCCAATTGTGGCAATTCCTTTTTCTTTTGCCTGTTCTTCCTGTAAAAAAAATATGCGATTCCCAGAACAACTATAATTAATATAAAAATCCATAGAGATCTGCTACTATTTGATTTATTCTCTGAAACATCCCCAATAAACTGATCTGGCGGATAGCTTATTGAATGAATTGATACATGTGTCTGATCATTTTCAGAGTGATAGGTACTGTAAGCATAAAGTTTGTTTTGTTTTTTTGCATAAAACAAGCTCCCATACGAACGTATGTCTAAAAACCGAAAGGGTATTTTGTCTCCTTTAATTTCAACTTCGGGTTTCTCAAGATTCCCTTTTATCAATTGCAAATAGCCATTAAAAAGGTTTTTTTCAAAAATTAAAGCATAGAACTCTCTGGACTTCGCATCTATCCACATCGAGTTTGCCACTGCCATATCATCAATTATTTGCCGGATATCAAATTTTTTAAAAAAATTGCTGTCTTTTAATGAATATCCTATTAAATTGTAATAACTGTGCGGATTTATTAATTGATTTCCAGACTCACTGCCATAACCCCCAAATAAATAAACCGTATCATTCAAAGCTCCTAATCCTGCAAGATATCTAGGACGAAAGACAGAATCGTTGGTAGATAAATTATAGAATTCATTGTTTTCGAAATCAAGATTTATAACATCATTACAATATTTATGAAATCCATATCCTCCAAATAAATATGCTGAATTATCTGTTGGATCAAAATAGCTGTTGTGATGTCTGTGTTTTGTTTCTGTGCTGGAAGAAAAACCAGAATGTTTCCATTCTCCTGTTTCAGTATTTAAGGAAGAAAACTGCTTATTATCGATCATATAACAGTATATCCTGCCGTCAATACTGTTATAAATGGCTCTATAGTTAGAACTTACCAAAAGAGGTTCATTTTTATATTCTTTCGTTATTAAATTTTGGCCTTCTGTTGAGAAAATATGGTAATTATTACTGCCCAAAATGTAGATATCCTCATTTTTTTCATCAACTGCGGTTAAATAAAATCCTTTAAATTCTTTCCCTATTTCAAGTTGCCAAGCCTGGTGGCTTAACATCAGCCAATTAGGATTTTTAACAACGGCTTGTTTGCCTTTTAATCTGTCTAAGGC
>JBHEOF010000144.1:0-358 GCA_046261715.1 Bacteroidales bacterium | reverse complement strand
ATTTCCTTTTTTTAAATCCAAAGGCCAATGATACCTGAGTTTACCTTTCTCATATAGCTTGATGTCTCTTATATTAACCGAGGGCACATCAGTTGTTTTGAATTGTTTGTAATCATTAGCCCCAAAAATGATTTTAAATGCATCATTAGCTTGGAAGCCCAATCCCTCATGAACATAAAAAGAGTCAGGAGTATAGAATGCCAGTCGATCTTCCGATAAAAAAAATTTGATACGAAGATTAAGCCATATATTTACAAAATCTGAATCGTCACCTATAGGAATAACAACATTACTTTTCCCAATGACTAAATTGAGTTGACCTACCGGAGTTGGAGTACTTAACAAATCAACATTAAAG
>JBHEOF010000143.1:0-4925 GCA_046261715.1 Bacteroidales bacterium | reverse complement strand
ATAGATCTTCTTCTTAACTTCAGAGTGTTGGTCATTGTACCTGCTTCAATACTGAAAGGTTCGGTAAGCAAAGTAAATTTCACGATCCTTTCATAGGGTGTAAGGTTCTGCTGAAGTTGATTAAAACGGTTTTCAAAAAGCTGGTAAATACCGGGTGCCTGAATAAGATCTTCTTCATCAGTAAATGAAATACCTGTATTGCCGGCAACTTGTTTGAGTTTTTCCATTACGGGTACCACAAGTGCCGTGACATACTGCCTGTTATCGCCCACAACGATTATATGCTCAACAAGTTCGTCATGCGACAACAATAATTCAAGTTTTTGCGGCGAAACATATTTACCAACCGATGTTTTCATAAGGTCTTTAATACGGTCAAGCATAACAAGGTTATTCTGGTGATCAAGGTAGCCCTCGTCGCCTGTTTGAAACCAACCATCTTTCAGGGCTTCATCTGTTTCCTTTTGTTTTTTGAAATAGCCCTTAAAAACACTTCTTCCTTTAACCAGTATCTCGCCATTTTCTGAAATGAGTACATCCACAGCAGGCATTACAGTTCCGCAGGTACCATAATAATACCGGTCAGTTTTAAAGCAGGAAACCGTTGCTGTGGTTTCTGTTGCCCCGTATCCATAATTGACAAAAATGCCCATGGCATGAAAAAATTTGAGCACCTGGGTATCAATCGCCGAACCCGAACATGGCATGGTTTTGATATTTCCGCCGAAAATTCCACGGAGTTTCTTCAGTACCAGCAAATCGGCAATTTTATGTTTCCACTTCAGTCCGAAAGGTACATCTTGCGCCCGGCACTGGTATTCAATAACCTCATGACCTTTTTCTAATGACCAGTTAAAAATTTTCTGCTTAAATGCAGGCCACTTTTCTGCTTCGGTATGGATAGCTTTTAGTGTTTTGTCAAAAAACCGCGGTACGGTGCACATCACGGTGGGCTTAACCACAGATAATACATCAATGACTTCCCTGGGATTTTCAAGAAAAACATTCACTGCACCGCAATGCAGAAGGTACTGACTCCACAACCGTTCAAAAACATGACTCAACGGCAGAAAGCAAAGCGAAACATCATTTTCGTTTACGTTAAGTCTTTTGTCATGAATGTGGAAACAGAAAATAAAATTGTCATGCGTAAGCATCGCTCCCTTAGGTTCTCCAGTTGTTCCTGATGTATATATGATGGTTGCAAGATCATCAGCACGATAGTTTTCTTCTACTTCTTCAATGGTAATATTTGCATTCTTTTCGGCGGGTAGTTTAAGGAAATCATTAAAATATATAACACGGTCATCCTCACTTTCAATATTATTAAAAACTACGATTTTTTCCAGGGTAGAACCTTCTTCCATAAGCGAAAGAACAAGTTCCAGCTGGGCCTTATCTCCCACAAAAATAATTTTCATCCGGGTTTCATCAAGAATATACTTTACCTGCTCTCTTGATGCTGTAGCATAAAAAGGAACCACTACAGCCCCTGCTGCAAGTATACCCAGATCGGTTAAGAACCATTCGTACCGGTTTGAACTAAAAATGCCAACAGGTTCACTTTTGCTGCATTGTAAAACGGTTAATGCTGATAATACATCATCAACCATTGCTTTAAGTTGCTTCCAGTTTATGGCCTGGTAGTGATTATCTTTATCGCGATAACGAAAAACCTGCTTAGTACCATACTTTTCAGCACGATTCAAAAACATTCTTATAAGGTGATCTTCCATAGGTAATTGTAGGGTTGTTAATGATGCCGTTTAATTAATCAAATGTATAATTTTTTTTATAACAAATGCTCTTGTCTGTATAAAAAACAGGAATTTCGTTTAAACAAAACACTTGTATGAGTGATTTCTTCAGGAATATACGGTAACAGTAAGTTTTCTTGAACCCCCATGGTTTCTGAACTCACACAGAAATATTCCTTGCCAGGTACCCAGCTTAAGCTTGCCGTCAGACACAGGTATTGTTAATGATACGCCTGTAAGTCCCGATTTAACATGTGCAGGCATATCATCAGGCCCTTCAAGGGTATGAACCAGAAACGAAAGATTTTCAGGTACCAGATGATTAAACATACTCTCCATATCGGTTAAAACAGAAGGGTCGGCCGCTTCGTTGATCATTAATCCGGCGGAAGTATGATGAATAAATACATTCATTAAACCCTTTTCAGGCAGCTCAGGTAAAGCTTCAAGAATATTACGGGTTATGATGTGATAACCTCTTTTGAATGCCGGCAAACGAATTTCATATTGTTCTATCATTGAATAATTATTTTTTTGTTTTATTGAATAAGGTTTGGGATATCACCGGAAAATAATGTAATATTGCTCAAAGCAAAAGATTTCTGGTCGAAATATTTTGAAAATTTGCAGAATCATAATATCTTCACAAATACAAATTTACAAACCTAAACATTAAAAACCCATGATTAAAAAGATATTATTTGTTTTATTGCTGGCAGGCACAAAACTTCTGACCGCACAGGAATGTAACATGTATATTCCGCTTGAGGAAGATAAAGGATTGCAATACCAGATGTTCAACAGCCGCGACAAATTGCAGGGAACACAGGATATGATGATTAAAAATGTTGAGAAGCATAGCGACTATACAGAGGCAGTTATGCATGTTACATACCTTGACAACCGCGATCGTGTTCAGCATGAAGGAGAATTTGGTATTAAATGCAAGGAAAATGAACTGATCATAGATATTCAGTCTTTTATTGATCCTGCCCTGCTGGAAGGCTTTCAGGGGATGGAAATCCAGATTTCATCATCAGATGTGATTATACCCGGAGATATCAAAGTGGGAGATGTTTTACCTGACGCAAAACTTGAAATGTCGGTTAGCAGCAGCGGTATGAAAATAACTGACTTTACCGTAAATATTACAGACCGGAAAGTGGAAGCCATGGAAAATATCACCACTCCTGCCGGAACTTTTGAGTGTTTCAAAATTACTTACCAAAATGAAATTGATACCCGTACCATGGGTATTTCATCAAAACGGTCTACCCGTGCAGTGGAATATTTTTCTCCGGGTGTGGGAAATGTCAGAAGCGAACAATATGATAAAAAAGACCGTCTTGACAGCTATACCGTTTTAAGCGAAGTTTATTAAAAACATTTAATCTTTTTTGATCATCCCGGACAGCTGTTCATAGCAGTCCGGGATTTTTTTATATTATTTTTTGAAAAAAAATTTGTTATACGAAAAAATTCGTAATACATTTGCTACGAAAATTATCGTACTATAATGAATCAGAAAAAATTTATACCAACCGAAAGCGAACTTGAGATATTGCAGATCATATGGGATAAGGGTATAGCTACTGTTCGGGATGTGCACGAAGTGCTTGAGCAGAAAAAAGATACCGGCTATACCACTACATTGAAAACCATGCAGATAATGACCGAAAAAGGTTTACTTGTGCGTAATACTGAAAGTCGCACCCATATTTACAAGCCTGTGTTAAGTCGCGACAAGGTTCAGAAAAATTTTCTGGATAAAATGCTGAATGGTTTGTTCAGGGGTTCTGAAAGTCGCCTTGTTATGGGGGCTCTTGATAAGAAAGAGCTATCTCAGAAGGAACTTTCCGAAATCAAGGAATATCTTAAGCAATTTGAAGATAAATAGTTATGAGAATACTGGAGTACATACCTGAGCCCTTTACAAACGCGCTGGCCTGGAGTATTCTTCACTCCCTGTGGCAAATACTTGTTATAGCAGTTCTTTGGCAGATTTCTTTATGGTTTGCCCGCAAAGCTCCGGCACATATAAGGCAAAACCTGAGCATTTTTGCCATGCTCACCATCCCGGTGGTATTCCTGATTACCTTCTTTAAGCAATATCAGATTTACAGCAAAGCACAGCGAATCGCTTTTCTTGAATTTGAAGGAACAGGCAGTCAGAGTTTTGATACAATGAGTTCATTATTTGTTCTGCCCAAAGAAAGCAATGTATTTACTGAGTTCATGGATACCTATACTCCTGTGATTTTCTGGATTTACATTTCCGGAATAATTGTCCTTTCCGTTTACTTCCTTTTGTTATACAGTAAGTTCGTGGTGTTAAAAACAAAAAACCTTAGTTTACCTCCTTCTGATTGGAATGCTGCAATAAATAAGGCGCGTGAAAAATCAGGAATCGGAAATAAAATTATGGTGCGATTATCTTCAGGAGTAAACGTTCCGCTGGTAGCAGGTTTTTTCAAACCCATTGTATTGCTTCCGCTGGCGATTTCAGCATCTTTAACCATACAGGAGGTTGAAAACATATTGTTGCATGAATTTTATCATATCAGATGTAAAGACCCCTATATTAATGCCCTTCAGTTTGCCACTGAAATTATTTTCTTTTATCATCCATGTACCTGGTGGATATCGCGTAACCTGCGTTTACAAAGAGAAGCCAAGGTAGATGAATGGGTGGTACAACAAACCAATAATCCACTTGATTATGCACAAACTCTTTTAAATCTTGAAGAGAAACGACAGCAACCCTTGCAACCGGCACTGTCGGCAAGTTCTTCAAAAAACAATTTATTAATCCGTATAAAAAACATTATGCACATGAAAACAAGAAATTTTAAACCTGGCTTACCATCAGGTTAGCATTCCGTTAGAAGAGATCAGCCAACAGTCGGATGAAACCGAATTTACCGCTGAAAATGAGTTTATCCTTGCCGATACGCTACCCTCTGAACCCAAACATATTGTTCTGGAAAACGGAAATACAATACACTGGCAGGAGCTTTCGGAAGAGGATAAAGAAGAGATCCGCCAAGCCATGGAAGAAGCCCGTGTTGCTATCCGCGAAGCGATGGAGGAAGTAAGGGCTGAAATGAACTCAGAAGAGATGCAGGAAGAAATGCGGCAGGCCCGTGAAGAAATCCGTAAAGCAATGTT
>JBHEOF010000142.1:4541-4958 GCA_046261715.1 Bacteroidales bacterium | reverse complement strand
CATATGAACTGCCCTCCGCGCAGCAAACCTGCTGTCCCCTGGTACCATAGTTTATTCCCCCCGGTCCGCATCCTTTCCGGCGGATCCATCCAGGGGCCATTATCAGAGGCCAGAAATACAATGGTATTGTCAGCTACCCCATTATCATCCAATGCCTTTAGTATTTGTTCAACACTCCAATCCAGTTCCTCCATCACATCACCATACAAACCGGTCTTTGACTGTCCCCGGAATTGATCTGTGGTAAAAATCGGCAAATGTGCCATATTATAAGCCATGTAGAAAAAGAATGGCTGGTTTTTTCCACTGTTTTTTTCAATAAACCTGACAGCTTCATTTGTATAGCGGAAGGTAAGCGTATTTTGATTAACAGGATGTTCAATCATTTCTGTGCCTCTGTAGAGTCCAAGAGGAACA
>JBHEOF010000142.1:0-4531 GCA_046261715.1 Bacteroidales bacterium | reverse complement strand
ATTAGTACCCTGCGTTTTTAAGGCCTTCAGCCAGGGTGGTTTCATTTTCAGGTATTCCACCTTCTCCTGTCCCGCCGGGAAACGGATCCAGTGGTCCCGCCAAAATTAACGCCATATAACGGCCTGTTATAAGCTGTGTGCGTGAAGGTGTGCAACCGGAACCTGTAACAAAAGAGGTAAACCGCACACCCTGACTCCCAATCTTATCTATATTGGGCGTTTTGATAACAGGATGGCCATAGCTGCTCAGGTCACCGTAGCCAACATCATCCAAAAGCAGAATTATGATGTTTGGTTTTACTGTTTATTTATTCGATTTGCAGGAACCGGAAAATGTAAAAGTTGTCAGAACCAGTACAATAATTATAATTGTTTTTAAACTCATTTTTTCTGATTTTAATTTAATCCACCCCTGAATTTTTAGTTCTGATAAATATAAGTTACAGCCTGATTTACAAAAAGGTAAGTTTTGGTCTATCTTTCCATTTGCCTTTGGTAAAATCAGGAAATTCTACAGGTTTGCTGTTATTTGCTACAGACTCTTCTGAAACAGGAGAAACTGCACTGCTGGTAACAGAGTCATAAACATCAAAATAGGGCATTCTGTCTTCACGCAGGTCTTCTATTAACCTGTGCCAGGTTATCGGTGTTGTTGAAGTGCGCCCGCCATGTCCGCGAGTTCCGCCCCAGATTCGTGCCGGGGGATTATAATTTGTAATCGCCGGATGTGCATATTCTTTCAGGTATTTATCTGCCGGTTCCCACTGGTGGCTTTCCGGGCTCATGCCCTCAATATATATTTTTGATTCCCCGCTGTGTTTCAGATAAACACCCTTGGTCCCCTGAATCCGGTAATCCTCCCGCGGATGAGGTGTATTTGTGTCAAAATTGAGTGTAATCATCTTTCCGTTAACGGTACGGATTAAAGAAGCATTATAATCACCCTGATTCATCTTCACTTTAGCATAATGTGATTCTTCGCCATAGTTTAAAGCTGCATATTTATTAAGCATGCCAGACTTTGTGCTCATTGAAACAAGGTAATCAATCCGGTCTCCGTGGTTAATGTCCAGAGATGGAATCATTTTGTTCATGGGATGATCCGGATAGAGGTTCCCATTTCGATCAATAGAGTGTTGTAAACGCCATGGTTCTTCCTGAGGATCAAATTTAACCAGGCGCAAATCATGAACATACCCGGATTCAACGTGAAGTATATCGCCCAGTAAACCCTTCTGAATCATGTTAAGTACGCTTAGCCCGTCGGAAGATTCAAACAGTGCCTGTTCCAGCCCAATGGTAGCCCATTTGCCTGTTTTTTCCCATGTTTCCACTATCTCCCATGCCTCATCAAGTGTAAGTATAATGGGAACCTCGCTTACAGCATGTTTGTCATTTCTCATTGCAGCAAGGCACATGGGTGCGTGCCACTTCCAGGGAGTGGAAATAATAACAGCATCCAGATCTTCCTCTTCACACAATCGGTTAAAATCTGTGGGGCCCTGATTATAAAGCCGGGGTACCGGACGTCCTGAATCTTCTACCCATCTTTTAGCTTCATAAAGCCGTTCATCTTTTATTTCGCACAAAGCCGGAACTTCAACCCCTTCAATTCCCAAAGCACAACTAAGATGATAAGCACCACGGCCTCCAATACCAATAAAACCCAGACGAATTGTTTTGTTATCACTCCCGGGCATTTCATTTGGACTTGCACTCGCCTGATTTGATAATGCTGAACCGGTTAAAATTGCACCACCGGCAGCAATACCTGAATATTTTAAAAAATCCCTCCGATCATAACTTTTATTCTGCATGGTATTATTATTTTTAATTTTTATCAATTCTTCAAATAATCACTAATACTTCCCCATGAACATGTTCATTATTTTAATCGCATTTTTATTGTATATTTTTTCGAGTACCTCATCGGGTAAATAAACGCCATAAATCATCCACCTTCCTTGTTGTTTATGGGCAGGAGTAGGATCAAAATATTCATCATCTGTTTCCAAAAAGCGATAATAAACCCGGTAGGCTTCAGCATCGGGGGGGTATCGGTGCCAAAAAGTACCCTGTCCTGGTATTTGATCAAAAATTTCCGGGCTGTGTATGGTTGACGTCCCAGTTCACTGATGCGTGCATTTATATCCACATAAAAATTGGGGTACTGTTCCAGCCACATGGAAACCCGCCCGAGTTCTTCCGGTAAATTTCCCATATGGGCACCGATAAAAATTGTATTTGGGTGCTTTGCAAATACCCTGTTTCTTTGCTCCAGAATTTCATCTTTTGTCGGAAACTCATCACCGTAAACCGACCAGTTGGGATGGCCAGCCAGTTCATCGTATCTTTCGTTGTAACGATCTACAGGTCCGGCATGAAAAGCTTTGGGATCTGTAACATGTATCATTACAGGTATTCCCAGTTCTCCGCATTTCGCCCAAATGGGATCAATTCTTGAATCATCAACAGGTACACGTTCTCCGCTTTTATCTCTAATGTCCAATCCGAGAGATTTATAAATCTTTAATCCCCTGATTCCCATTTTAACGGCATCTTCAAGTTTTCGAGCTTCTTTTTCGCCAAAATCCGGTTCATCAATTCTACTAAAGTCAGGCGAAAAATAGATATGAAACCTCTCTTTTGAAACGCCATGGGAAATTTCCAGATGTTTCTTATAAAAATCATCTTTGGAATGGCCATCCAGTCCAACACAAATCCATACTCCGGCCTCGTCCATCTCGTTCAGGTAATGTTCAGTATTTTCCAGTCGGCGCAAGTGGTTATGAATATCAATAACCGGAAATTTTGGCTTAATAATTTTTGTTTCTTTTACAATCATCTGGCTTTTAGGCTGCCAGTCGAGCAGTTTCAAATCTCCTGCCTTTTCTTGAGATAAGGAAACTTTTGCAAAGAGCAAAAAGGGCAGAGACAATAAAATCTGAAAACATGTGTATAATCGACTTTTGTATTTTTTCATTTCGTTAAATTTTAAATTATTATTCTACTGCAAATTCCTGGTGCCACCTGCTCCAGTCTGACCATTCGCCGTTTGTGCTTTTTTGCCGAACACGGCAAAAATAGGTTTTGCCTGATTCAAGAGCTGGTTTTCCTGCCAGTGAACCTGAGAAACTACCTGATTTTCTCTCCACGGTTATCTGTTCTTTTTTCTTTATTTTATCTGATTTGAAAACCACATCATTTCCGTTGTAATCTGATGAAAGTTCCAATTCCCACTCAGCCAGTTTCCCCGGTCCGTAATATGGTGTTTTATTTAACGTAGGTTTAGCCGGGCAAACTACTGGCCCTATGGATTTAGTTGATATAACAAAATTATCATACCAGCGGCCTTCGGTCTTAACAGCTCCATCGTTCCAATACGATTCGAGAAATACGGCATTGATACCATGTTCAGTGTAACTTCCCCTGAAATTCAGATTTTTACGTTCGGCCTCGAGACGGCCATCTATCCAGAGTTGGTTGATCCCATCGTTTTTCCCGGGTGTATTTAATTTTGCCCTTGATTCTACCAAAACCCAGTAACCGCCTTCTTTGGTGTCTGAAATCTGGAAATTGGAAGCAGGCTTATTTCCAAGCCAGTTAAGGTTACCAAAGTCATTGTACCTGATTGTTTTTATCTTGTCAGTTTGCCCTTCAACTCCACTTGCCGGGTCCAGAGTCAGTGAATTATCAGGGCCGCTCCAAACATGAGCTATCATTGCCTGTCTCCATCTTTCAGCGACAATACTTGTTGCCCTTGACATTTTAGCGGGTCTGCCTTCCCATCCATGCTGATGTTTTACGTAGATCCGCCAGTAAACTTCATCAAATTGTTCACCATCCCTGACTTTGTATACATTCCCCGGGAAATCGCCAAATGCCACTTTACGATTTCCGTTACCGGTAACATCCCCTTTGTCAAAACCGGCATCCATAGAGCCTCCTTTTAATCCAAAATTAACAGCATAATCAATATCACCAGTTTCGTCCATATATTTTTTTTTAAAAGAAAAATCATCGTACCAAATAACAGCTGCATCATTTTCATGAGGCTGAACTTCCAGCATTTCCACAAAATCTATCCTGGGTATTTCCAATTCAATCCCCTGACTTGTCAAAGTTTTTTTTTGGTTGTCGTTTTTAATTTTATCTTTTGTGAATGCTGATGTGGTTATACTTCCCAAAAAGATTAAAATTCCAATTAAGAGAAAAAACTGCTTCATAGTTTATGAATTATTACTGAATAAATAAAATTGCAATTTTAATAAGTTAAACGCGTCTTTGTTACATGCCAAAACGGTTCCTTGCTGTTTCAAGAAACTTTTCATAATCCTGAAAAGCAGTTGTACCCCCGGCAGCAGTTGTTGAAACAGCACCAGTAAGGTTTCCGTACTTCTGACATTCGGCAATACTGTTTCCATTTATAAATTTAAAGATAAATCCGGCATTAAAACTGTCTCCTGCCCCAATGGCATCAACAACCTCTTTATTTAAAAACGGGGGCAAATCCGTCAATTGATCCTGGTAA
>JBHEOF010000141.1:0-5001 GCA_046261715.1 Bacteroidales bacterium | reverse complement strand
ACATCAGGCGATTTTAATCAATATCCAAATTAAAGACCTGAATAATTTCAATAAAGCTTGTGCTGGAAAAACATGGTATAGGTAATACGGGTTTCAGTGGTTTGCCAAGCCCGGTAGATTGTTTCACCTTTTCCATACGGTTTTTTTATTAGGTTTATTTTAATTTACAAAGATGATGTATATAAGATTCATTCAATTGCTGGTAGTTTTTTTAATCATTTCCTTCAGCCTTTATGGACAAAAAGATTATGAAAAGGGGTATGTTGTGAACCTGGAAAACGATACACTTTACGGAAAAATAAAAGACAGAAAACCCGGACTGTTTCCCGAAATTTATCAAAAAATCCGATTTAAAAAGGAAGGATCGCATTTTAGAAAGAAATATAATCCCAATCAAATCATTGGTTATAAAGCAGGTGAAAGAGTTTACGAAAGTATTGGAATTGAAAGAGAAAGTCATTTATTAAGAACCCGATACATCATCACTCCAAATTCCCAAAAATCCTTTTTAAGAGTAGTACAAAAAGATAACCTCAGTTATTACCATTGGGAGTATATTGATAATGAGTCAAATACTCTTGGTTATATTCCTTTGCTTCATAAAGAAGGCAGGACTGCAATGGTTAGAGCTACACAAGGTATTCTGGGGTTGAAAAAGAAAATACTTTCGGAATACTTCAGTGATTGTCCTGAGTTGGTCAGGAAAATTGAGAAAAAAGAGATCAGAACTCCTGAAGATGTATTAGAGTTTTATGGGTATTTGTGTGCGGTAGAGCAGTTACTTATGATAAGGTAAGAAAGTTCAATAATATGACTCTGAGCGGCCTACAAGGCCCATCGGTGAGTCGGTGTTGAACTACACCCGCCGGTTATGCCCTATTTACTTATCGAGGGCTTTTAAGGAAACTTGCTTTCTTTGCAGATGCGCTCGCCTTAATAAAAATAATATTCATCCAATCATTTATATATAAAAAAATAAATTATTCCTAAAACAATTATCTTTAAATATAATAATTGGTATTAATCTAATAATAAACTTAAAATACAGTCAATAAATAATTTAACAGTATGAAGAATAATGAAATATACCCAGGTAACCCCTACCCTCTAGGTGCATACTGGGATGGGAAAGGGGTGAATTTTGCCTTGTATTCCGAAAATGCAATTGGTGTTGAACTTTGTTTGTTCGACAAGGATGATACAGGACAGGAGAAACAAAGGATTCCTGTTAAAGAACGCACCCATGATGTTTGGCATGTGTATATACCAGAGATAAAACCAGGCCAGTTATATGGTTATCGGGTACATGGCCCGTATGAACCGGAAAACGGACACAGATTCAACTCTAATAAATTAATAATTGACCCTTATGCCAAGGCAATCTCGGGTACTATTGAATGGGACGATTCTCTTTTTGGGTATCAAATAGGACACGAAGACGAGGATTTATCCTTTAGTGATTCAGACAGCGGCCCTTTTATGCCAAAATCAGTGGTTGTTGATGAAAATTACAACTGGGAAGGAGACATGCCCCTAAAAACACCTTACCATAAAACCGTTATTTACGAGACTCATGTCAAAGGATTTACAAAGCTGAATCCTGATATTCCTGAAGATTTGAGGGGAACATACGCGGGGATTGCTCACCCCGCCTCAATCGAATACCTCAAAAAAATTGGAATTACTGCAATTGAACTTATGCCCATACATCATTTCATTACCGACCGGCATTTACAGGACAACGGTTTAACCAATTATTGGGGTTATAATACCCTGGGGTTTTTCGCCCCCGATGTGCGATTTGCAAGTAAGGGCACACAAGGAGATCAGGTAGTTGAGTTTAAAGATATGGTAAAAGCACTTCATAAAGCAGGAATTGAAGTGATTCTGGACGTAGTTTACAACCATACCGGCGAAGGAAATCACATGGGGCCAACTATTTCTTTTAAGGGAATTGATAATTTAGGCTATTACCGGGTAACCGATGACAAACGGTTTTATATGGATTATACAGGTACCGGAAACACCTTAAATGCTTCGCTGCGCAGTGCATTGAGGTTAATAATGGACAGCCTGAGATACTGGATACAGGAAATGCATGTTGATGGCTTCAGGTTTGATGTAGCTTCTGCCCTTGCCCGCGAATTACATGACGTGAATATGCTGGGCACTTTCTTTGATATTATCTATCAGGATCCATTTATTTCGCAATCGAAACTTATAGCTGAACCATGGGATGTAGGCGAAGGCGGCTATCAGGTCGGAAAATTCCCTCCGGGATGGTCAGAATGGAACGGAAAATACCGCGACTGCATGCGCGATTTTTGGCGGGCTGAAGAAAGTACATTATCCGAGTTTGCGACCCGTTTCACCGGAAGTTCCGACTTATATCTTGATAATTACCGCAGACCGGTTGCAAGTATCAATTTCATTACGGTTCACGATGGTTTTACACTTAACGATTTGGTATCGTATAACGAAAAACATAATGAGGCTAACGGCGAAAACAGCCAGGATGGAATAGATGATAACCGTTCATGGAACTGCGGGGAAGAGGGACCAAGTGACGATCCGGAGGTGCAGGAATGGAGAAAAAGACAAAAGCGCAACTTCCTCACAACCCTTTTTCTTTCCCAGGGAGTACCCATGCTGCTGCAAGGCGATGAAATTTCAAGGACTCAAAACGGGAACAACAATGCTTACTGCCAGGATAATGAAATTTCATGGACAGACTGGGAAAATGCAGACAAGGATTTACTGGAATTCACCCGGAAACTCATTCATTTAAGACGGGAACATCCTATTTTTTGCAGACATAAATGGTTTCTGGGGCAACCCATTAAAGGCAACGAACTAAAAGATATTGCATGGTTTTTACCGGAAGGAACTGAAATGCAGAATGAACATTGGGACCATGATTACGCCCGTTCTTTAGCCGTATTTTTGAATGGAGATGGAATACGTTCTCTGGGAAAGAAAGGAGAGAAAATTAATGATGATAGTTTTTATATCATGTTTAACGCTTCGCATATTCCCATTGATTATACATTACCGCCGGAAAATTATGGCACCAACTGGAAACTTGTGCTTGATACAAGTAAAGGCCTGTTCAATGAGCATGAAGATAATTTACGGGCAGAAGACACGATCAAAGTGGAAGGCCGTTCAGTAGTTGTGTTACAACATCCGCTTTCAAAATCGCAAGAACAGGAAGATGGAAGCGCTGATTGATCGAAGAAATTTAGGCGTCATATTTGAATCGTATAGTAAATTGGCACAGGCCAGGGTTTGGGCACCCGGCAAATCAAGTGTGAAATTGAAATTCCCGAAAAAACCTGGTTATACCGTTAAAACTCTGGATGCAATAACCGGCGGACTGGCAGGTATACTTTTAGGCAGCTGGATTTTTGCTGTAATGTACCCAAAACTAAAGGATGGCATCCTGAAAATGGGTGACTTTGGAGATATTACCATATCCCGCTTGTTAAAGGTAAACGACTGGGTGTTAGTGGTGCCTGCGGTTGCCCTGATTGTGCTGTTGCTGTATTGGATTGAAAGTGCTGGTTTTTAAATAAATAGCTTATTATGGAGACCTATTTGTCAAATATCTTTGAATTCCTGTACATTGCCATTGGCAGCATTGGTGTGGCAGTAAGTCAAGGAGACGCAACTGCCCATCCTGGTTTTTCATCTGTTTAAAATTTGATTAATTCAGTCAGATGGAGCTCGCCAACAATAGCCGCATTGTATAAAAGAGCAGGCTAAATAATACAATATTTACATACAATAAAAATTGATGAGAATAAACCAGCAAAGGATGCAGCAGGTAAAGATATCGCTGCTAAGCAAACAGATGCAAATGTATCCATATCGGACGAAGACATCAGAAAAAGAGCTCATGGACTCTTTCTTGAACGTGGAGATTTGTATGTCCCACCTGATGATGATTGGCTAAAAGCCGAAACAGAATTAAGAAATGCGGCATAAAAAAAGAAGAGTGATGAAAATATTTGATTATCAGTAAAATAACATAATCAAATATATCTAATTGAAAAATGAAACATCCATGATTTTATTAAAACACACATGAGGATGATTATTTGGAAACAATATTTCATTCTCTGGTAAAAAGTCAACTTGGATGTTTCATCTAACCATTAAAAACCAAATTATAAACAGATGAAGAAAATCGGATTAGCATTGGGGGGCGGAGCCGTTTTGGGCGCCGCCCATATTGGCGTAATAAGGGCGCTGGAAGAAATGGATGTTGAAATAAGCTATGTTACAGGTACCAGTATAGGTGCTTTTGTAGGGGCTTTGTATGCATTTGGATACAAATCGAAAGACATCGAAGAAATCGCACTAAAACTTAACTGGATGGATATATCCGGGCTTGCCCTGTTCGAAAGCGGATTGCTTTCCAATGCCAAACTGGGTGAACTTTTAGGCGAAAACCTGGGGGAAAAGAAGATAGAGGATGCGGATATACCCCTTGCTGTTATAGCTACCGATATCGTGAACGGTGATAAAGTTGTTCTGGACAATGGCCCGGTGGCACAGGCCGTTATGGCAAGCACATGCATTCCCGGGGTTTTTGGTCCTATTGAATTCGATGGCAAACTTCTGGTAGATGGCGGTATCATAGAGAATATACCCATTGACACGGTAAAAAATATGGGTGCGGATTATACAATTGGAGTGGATTTAAATGCTAAAAAGGCTTACCTTAAACCCGAGAGTATCATTGATGTGATTATCAATAGTTTTCATTTCATCCTGAAAGCAGCAGCCAAATATCAGACCGAAGATGCCGACCTGTTGATAACCCCCGACCTCTCAAAATTTAATATGGTAAGCACAGACCAGATAAAAGACCTGATTGAACAAGGCTATAAAGATGCAAAGGAACAGTTGGGAAAAGCGGATTTTAACGCAAAATAAACAGCCGATAATCTGTATTTATTTTACAAAAACCTTGTTCTTTGTTTTTTTTTACCATAA
>JBHEOF010000140.1:4678-5023 GCA_046261715.1 Bacteroidales bacterium | reverse complement strand
ATACACACCCTGACAAAACTTAATATTATACCGTCGGTTCCACCTTATTCATTATTAGCAGTTTGCGGAAATGTATTTGTTAACAGTTATGTTAACCGTTCAGTAAGTATTTCATTCGGATGTCCCGAATCAAGACAATACGGTGGTATAGCTCAAGATGAAATTGTATTGGGCCTCCCATACGAAATTGCACAACTTATTATTAATACCAACTCAGAATTTAAATATTAGTTTATGTTTTTTAACCGGGGTAGGGTCAAGAAAAGGATTTCTTAGATGGAAATACGGATACCGCCTTAATTTTGATATTAGAAATAATTTTTATCTACTCCATGTTATTATTGG
>JBHEOF010000140.1:452-4668 GCA_046261715.1 Bacteroidales bacterium | reverse complement strand
ACTTTTATGCTAATATTAAAAAATATTGCAACAAATAGCATTAACGGTGCATGTGCCGGAAGAGATAAAAGTGATTCCGTATATCAGCCTGGCGGCTTTTGTTAGGGACTTAACATGGCAGGCAGATTACCTAATAAGGCAAATATAAATTAATTAACTATGATTGAAGAACTTAAAAGTATTTTTGGCTCTAAATGTTCAGCCATCAATGTAAATGGTGAAGGTATTGCCAAAAAATATATTAATCAGGTTTTTATTTAAAATGATTCAAAATAAATTTGGATTATGAGAATATTCTCATTAAATTTATTGATCCTTGTATGTTAAACAGCGTAATGAAAGAAAAAACTCATTCTAATGTTTCAATTCTGATTTTATAAAAATTCTAAGACTACAAAAATTAATTCTCTATAAAAAGCGTTTTGCTTGTTTTTGATTATATCATATTTAAAGAGGAGGAAAAAAAATGAAAGAAATTATTAATTTATTCGACGAGGCCAACTGGATTGATGCCGAAGAGTATCCCGTTGGTACTAAAATGAAGGTTTTACACGATGATTACGGTGTAAAAACAATTCTACTTAAGCTCCCGGCAGGATTTTACATGGAACCCCATTCCCACATTACCGCCGAACAACATTTAATAATCAAAGGTGAATACATAAGTGATGGGAAAGTTTATCATGAAGGAACATATCAGAGTTTTAGGGCCCACGAAGATCACGGACCATTTAAATCCAAACACGGTGCTCTGGTACTTGTAATATGGTTTCCTTATCAACTGGATAAATAAAAATTTAATTATAAATAAGACTGGAGGTATATTATGGCTTTAATGATTACTGATGATTGTGTCTCCTGTGGTATTTGTATTTCTGAATGCCCGAATGAAGCAATTTCAGAAGAAGAAACAAATTATGTTATTAACCCAGATTTATGCACTGAATGTGTAGGTTTCTTTGAGGAGCCTCAATGTGTTATTGTATGTCCCGTGGACTCAATAATACACGACCCAAACCATAAGGAGACAAAAGAAGAACTTCTGGAAAAGAAGAAAAGTATTCATGGTGAATAAAATATAAGGGTTCAGCAATGAAAAATGACATTTATTTAAACACCATTAAAAAAAGTGTCAGGAATATCCAAGATACTCTTCCATCAAGAGTATTGCTGGTGGCTGCAGCAAAAACCAGGTTGCCAAATGAAGTAAAGGCAGCAATAGATGGCGGTATAAAAGCAATCGGTTACAATTATATACAAGAAGCCGAAAGGATGCATGAAACTATCGAAAACGATGTGCAATGGCATATGATTGGTCATTTACAACGGAATAAGGTGAAAAAGGCGGTTAAATTGTTTGACATGATCGAAACAATTGATTCTGTTAAACTTGCAGAAGCAGTAAATAGACAATGTGTGTCTGAAGGTAAGGTAATGCCTGTACTTATTGAAATCAACAGTGGAAAGGAGTCAAATAAAACCGGTGTTTTATCTGAAAATGTTGACAATTTGATCAGGCATATTAGTGGTTTATCCAATCTTCGTTTAAGGGGCATTATGACTATGGGGCCACGCTTTGGAAACCCTGAAGATGCAAGGCCTTATTTTAAAGCAACAAAAGCTCTGTTTGAGAGAATAAAAAAGGCAAAAATACCCAATGTGGAAATGCGCTATCTTTCAATGGGAATGAGCAATAGTTATAAAATTGCAATTGCGGAAGGTGCTAATATTGTCCGGATCGGCACGAAATTATTTGGTGAAAGAAAGCAATAAGAATTTGGTATGTTTCCTTTTAAAAAACAAAAAGGAGCAACAGAAATGACAATAAATAAGAAACTGATATTAATAATCAACCGACTTAAAAAAGAAAAAAATGCTATTATTCTCGCGCATGTATATCAAAGGGGTGAAGTGCAGGATATTGCTGATTTTGTTGGTGATTCATTAGATTTAAGCAAAAAGGCGGTTGGTACAAAAGCTGATGTAATCGTTTTCTGTGGTGTACAATTTATGGCAGAAACAGCAGCAATCCTTAATCCTTCAAAGACAATTCTTCTACCTGATAAAAATGCAGGATGTGGTTTAGCAGATATGGCTACCGATGAACAAATTATCAGGTTAAAAGAGCAAGAACCAGGAATTGGGGTTGTTAGTTACATAAATAGTTCGGCGGAAGTAAAAGCAGTATCCGATATCAGTTGTACTTCAGCCAATGCTGTAAATGTGGTTAATCATTTATCATTCAATCGAGTATTGTTTGTTCCTGACCGTAATTTGGGATCATATGTAGCCGAACACACGAAAAAGAATATTCGCTTGTGGGATGGGTTTTGCTATGTGCATGAAAATATTAAGACAGACATATTGCAGTCTATTAAAGAACAGCATTCCAATGCTGAAATTATTGTTCATCCGGAATGTCCGGTACCTGTTAGGCGTATGGCCAATTATATTGGCAGTACCTCACAAATGTCGAAATATGTAAAACAGTCACAACAAAAAGAATATATAGTGGGTACGGAAGATAATTTTGCATACCGGCTAAAATCGGATAATCCCGATAAACAGTTTTACAGGGTTAATTCTTTTTGTGATGGTATGAACACGATCACTTTGCAAAAAGTAAAAATTGCCCTGGAGAGAATGGAAAATATAGTTACTGTTCCTGAAGAAACCAGGGAAAAAGCGAAGATAGCTTTAGATAAAATGTTGACGGTTTCATGATATAAGCCCATTGTCTAGAATGTAGTAGCCTATTGATTGATTGTTTGAACTTTGGAATAATATAAAAAAATTAAATACTCTCTTTACTCATATTACGGAGGAAAATAGTTGTAATAGGATTATAAATAATAGTATCATGGCTAAACTGAGAACAAATATTAAATGGCTGGATGACTTATTGCCTGAAGGTATTTTGGTTCCTTCTTCAACACTGATAAGCGGTCACGGAGGAACGGGAAAACCCTTAGTAGAATTTGCTTTCGTCGATGCATGGCTTAAAGCTGGTGGTTCTTTAATTGGTATTCCCTTACAATATCCGTCTTGCGAGTTGGTGAAGACTGCTATGCATAAATTATATAATAACGATTTGACGGAATATCATGGGAAAATTGTTTTTATTGAGTTTGATCCATCAGCCACTGGTTGTGAAAAGATTGCAGATGATAGATTAAAGGCTAATCTACTGAAGCCATATTTTTGGGACGAGGCCATTGATAAGGCAGAATCTATGTTGGAAAAGACCGATATGGGAACTATGATTTTTGGATCGGCACTTAATCTTCTGCTCTTTTCTAAAACATACAGCGATAGTATGTTGGAAAAACTAAAGGATGTTTTGAAAAATGATAAAAGCTACAGTTATCTGTTTGCTGTAAGTACCAGTGCTCTTGCAGATAAAATTAAAATATTGGAAGAAGTGGCCGATAACCTGATGTACACAAGAATGAAAAATGACAAAAAGTTGTTTTTGGAAATTACAAGAATGAAAGGAGTCCCCTTTTCAGCCAGGGAAACTTATGTTCCCATATCGGAAAACATGCTTGCAGAAATACACAAAATTGCAGAATTAACCCGCAATACAAGGATCCCGGAAATCAAACAAATATAAAATGATGAGAATATGTATGTTCAGTCTGACACTTTTATTTGGATAGCAGTATTTGCAATTCTTGCGGCAATAGTAAATGGTCTCGGAATTTTAATCTTGTTTAAGTATAAAAAATGGGCTGAAAAGGCCAAGGTTTATTTTATGTGCTTTGCCGCAGGTGTGTTAATATCAACCCCTTTGCTCTTAGCCTTGCCTCAGGCAATACAAAAAAATTTTTATGCAGGAGTTATGGCTTTGTTAGGTTTTCTGTTTATGTTTTTCTCTAATGAATTCATAAAGCGTAAAACAAAAACAGAAGTACTTGCATTTGGGATAGTTGCAGCAGAAGGAATAGGAATTCATTCTTTTATTGATGGAATTATATATACGTTAACTTTCAGCATCAGCATCCTTACTGGTTTATTGGCAGCAACAGGCTTAGTGATTCATGAGTTTGCTGAAGGGATTATAACTTACACACTTTTTTTAAAAGGTGGATTGAAAGAAAAAACTGCAATGTTTTATGCCTTTTTGGTTTCCGGTCTTACCACTCCTTTAGGGGCTTTTATAGCCTATCCTCTTGTAAATAAGCTAAGCCAAAGCAATATGGGATTGTTATTAGGC
>JBHEOF010000140.1:0-442 GCA_046261715.1 Bacteroidales bacterium | reverse complement strand
GAAAAATATTTAATTGCATCAACAGGTGATACTTTAGATTCAAAAGTATCAGGAAGGTTCGGTCATTCTAACTTTTTCTTAGTCGTTGATCCTCAAACCATGAATTTTGAAGCCTTTTCAGGCATTCCGGCTAATGAACCAGCACAAAATATCAATCAGTTTATTCAAGGTGGTATCAAAAAAGTGATCGTAGGTAACATAGGCCCTTCAACTTTTTTTGAAATAACATCTTCCGGCTTTAAAATTTATCTATGCCGTAATATGTGGGTTAAGGAGGCAATAAAGAAAGTCGAAAATGGAGAAATTGAACCATTGAATGAACCAACGTTATCAGATAGTATCTATTCGGGCCGTAAAAGCGGCAGAAGTGGACAGGGCAGTGGACGTAGGATGGGCGGAGGGAAGGGAAGCGGAAGATGAAGAGGTATGGGTGGTGGTGGAG
>JBHEOF010000014.1:57429-57694 GCA_046261715.1 Bacteroidales bacterium | reverse complement strand
AGCTAATTCATACGGCTCGTCGGCACCTTTTTCTTCAGGGATGGGAAAGGGTGGATTTATCACCACAATCTGATCGTTTACTTTCTGTAAAAGTCTGGGAGCCTCAATGGAACTGGATATTTCCTCAATCACCCTGAAAGCGCTGGCAAAAGTCGCTTTATCAGCCATACACTCATCATGAGAAGGTAACTCCTTTTCTGATACATTTTTCAACGGGGGAAGTTCCTTTTGGTGCGGCCACAAAAAACCCGTTTGTGGAATATTA
>JBHEOF010000014.1:506-57371 GCA_046261715.1 Bacteroidales bacterium | reverse complement strand
TGGGTAAACCGGCGCATAGATGCTTCAATACCACCCAGAACTACGGGAACCTGGGGATATAGTTTTTTAAGAATCCGGGTATAAACGACCGAGGCATAGTCAGGCCGGTATCCCGACCGTCCGCCGGGAGTATATGCATCATCGCTGCGGCGACGGCGCAGAGCGGTATAATGATTTACCATGGAATCCATACTGCCTGCTGTTACTCCGAAAAAATATCTGGGTTCACCCAGTTTTTTAAAATCGCGCAGATCATCGCGCCAGTTGGGCTGCGGCAATATGGCAACGCGCATCCCCAGTTTTTCTGCCATACGACCCATTATTGCAGCACCAAAGGAGGGATGGTCAATATAGGCATCGCCGCTAACAATAATGATATCGGGCTGATCCCATCCCAACAGTTCAATTTCTTTGAGGCTGACAGGCAAAAAAGGAAGGGCAGCGTTTTCTTTTTTCATGGATTGAATGTTGCCGGGTTGGCTGCAAAATTACACAAGAATTAACAACTGCGTGGAAGAAGAAATTATGCAGCAGCAATATTGGAAAAATGTTAAGCAGGATAACTTCAACGCCACCAGTGCAATATGCCGAGAGCAATTATACCCAGCACAAGCATCACAATAATGGAAATAATTACTTTACGACTTCGTTTTAAAAGGCGGTTCTCTTTTTTTATGTGGTTCTCAAAACTGATGCGGCGCAAAATATTGCGTATACGCTCAACAGCACCTTCCGACTTTACCACATAATCATATGCTCCCAGCCTGATGGTTTGCGTGGCAACTTCAAGTTTATCCACAGATGTAAGAAATACAATTTGTACATCCCCATTCTGTCTTTTAATTTCTTTAAGTACTTCCATGCCATCTTTTTTATTCTCTCCCAAAAGATAATCAAGCAGAATAACATCGGGGTTCAGATGCATATGCTTCAAACACCGCTCTCCGCTGGAAAAAACACGAATGTTCATGTAATTCTTTTTCTCCAGGCTATGACTCAAAACTCTGGTATAGGCTTCATCATCCTCCACAATAAAAATCAGAGTATAGTCAGGCTTATTCATACACTCTTTTTTAATGATAGTTTATATACGCTAACGAATTTAATACATTTTTTTTATGATATTTGGAATTAAAAAATAAAAACTTAACTTGCAGCCCGAAAGACCATAAATACACCCCTTCATCACGATCTAAAACCAGCAAGTAATAATATTTTATGAAATTTTTATGTAGACTGAATAAAAATAGTAACATAAATAAACTGATTATTAAACTATTACATTATTATTTGACTTGATTTTAAAAATAAGCGGATTCTTCTTCAATCCGCTTCGTATTTATATATTTGCCTAGTTCGATATGTTGATGATATTTCGATGTTCGGGTACATAACAATCAACTTAATACCAATAGCTTAAATCTATCAGCAATATAATTTTAACCTTATGAAGAATACCGTAACATTTATTCTTTCGGTTGTTGTTCCCCTGGTGATCATTACTGTTGTATTACGTGATGCATCTCAGGATAACAAACTTCTGGCTGAATTGAAAGAAGAATACAGCCAGCCACACATTCCCAGTGTCGATCACAGCAAGCATGAGGTATTGCAGCGTGATTTTGATAATCCTCATGAGATTACAGCCACATGTCTTTCATGCCATACCGAGCGTGGCGAAGAGTTAATTAATAGTTTCCATTTCACCTGGGAACGGGAAGATTTTATTGAGGGAAGAGGAGTAACTTATCTTGGAAAGAAAAATCTGCTGAATAACTTCTGCACCGGAATCTTCTCCAATGAATCTACCTGTAATCGCTGCCATGCAGGATATGGGTGGGAAGATATGAATTTTGACTTTACCAACCAGTACAATGTAGATTGCCTGGTGTGCCATGACAATACCGGTACTTATGAAAAGCTAAGAGGTGGAGCGGGTTATCCCGAGCCAAATCAGGATTTTCAAACCATTGTGCAAAATGTTGGAAGGCCCACGAAAAGCAACTGTGGCTATTGTCACTTTCACGGAGGTGGAGGAAATAACGTGAAACATGGAGATCTCGAAGAAGCCCTGCTTACAGCATCGCGCCAGGTAGATGTACATATGGGGGTTGATGGTGGAAATATGGATTGTGTACATTGCCACACGGCAACCAATCACCAGATGCTGGGAAGATACTATGGCGTATCTTCATCCGATACACGCCGGGCAACCTGTGAACAATGCCATACAGCTACTCCGCACATTGATAACATGCTCAATACCCACGTTGAAAAAATTGCCTGTCAAACCTGCCATATCCCCGAATATGCCAAGGTAAATGCTACCAAAATGTACTGGGACTGGTCAACCGCGGGTGAACTGGAAGACGGAAGAGCATTCGAATTGTATGACGAACAGGGCAACCCTATTTATCAATCCATTAAAGGTGATGCTACCTGGCAAACCAATGTGGCACCCGAATACCTTTGGTTTAATGGTACTGCCGATCAC
The DNA here is from genome assembly GCA_046261715.1 of Bacteroidales bacterium. Taxonomy (GTDB): domain Bacteria; phylum Bacteroidota; class Bacteroidia; order Bacteroidales; family UBA7960; genus SKVR01. The sequence goes on along the minus strand of JBHEOF010000014.1, from coordinate 54,877 downwards.
TTTCTGCTCTCCGATAAGGTTGATACTACAGCAGCTTTTCTTAAAATCAATACCCTTTTGGGAGATGCTGCAGATCCCGATTCACGGGTATACCCCATTAAAGTGCACCGGGGCCGCCAACCTTACGATCCCGTGCACCTTTCAATCCTTCAGGCCAAACTTTGGGATCGTGAGGAAGGGAAAGGAGCACTCTGGCTCGATCTCGACTGGGAAAGGGCTCTTATTGAAGGGATGAAGTACCTTGACAGACCTTACAGCGGTCAGTGGGATTTTGTGGATACTGAGATGTACCTGCCTGTTAACCATATGGTTTCACCCGCAAGTGAAGCGCTTCAATGCGAGGACTGTCATTCACGTGAAAACGGCCGTATGCAGTTTGTTGAAGGAACCTATATACCCGGTAAGACTACCAATGCTGCAATTGACAATATTGGTGTAATGCTCATTATACTTTCCTTTTTGGGTGTATTTACCCATGCTGTTATACGATTTATTTCCCATAAAAAACTAAAAGACTCTTCACCTGATTAATTTTATACCTATGGCAAATAAAGAAAAAGTATACATATATAAACTGTACGAAAGATTCTGGCACTGGACCCAGGCTTTTCTTGTATTTTTCCTGGCATTTACCGGTTTTGAAGTACATGGTTCTTTTACTTTCTTTGGATTTGAAAATGCCGTTGATCTCCACAACAAAGCAGCATGGGCATTTATCATTCTCACTGTATTTACCATTTTCTGGCACTTTACCACAGGTGAATGGAAACAATATATGCCCACCACTGAAAATCTGCGTGCACAGGCAGAATATTATATTTTTGGTATTTTCCGCAATGCTCCCCACCCTACCCGAAAAACTGCACTCAGCAAGCTCAATCCCCTGCAAAGATTGGTTTATCTTTCTTTGAAAATACTGGTATTTCCGGTAATGATTGCCAGCGGACTGGCATACATGTATTACCGTTTTTTCAGTCAGGGAGAAGTGCAACAGCTGGGAATTGAAAGCCTGGAAAAGGTTGCACTGGCGCATACCATAGGGGCATATTTCCTAATTGCCTTTATTATCGTACATTTATATCTCATTACAACAGGTCATACCTTTACATCAAACCTGAAAGCTATGGTTACCGGATGGGAAGAATTGGAAGCTGATGAGGGTGAAATACCTAAATCTGAAACATCTAAAGACCCTGTAGGTGAGAAAATGGATAAACCTGGTGATACTCCAAAAGTTAAACCAGATAGTTATGATGATAAAACGGAAATTTAAACCAAATCACAAAAACATGGAAAGGTTTACAATCTTTACAGCACTACTGGCAATTTCTTTAGCATCCTGCGCACAACTCTCACTAAATGCAGATATTAGTCCACGTGCCGAATTAAGGCACGGATACCGAATTCTTCCCGGGCCCAATGATGAAGCAGCAGCCCACATAAACCAAAGAACCCGGCTGGATCTTGGTTATGATGTTGAGAATTTTCGCCTGCATATTTCATTTCAGGATGTAAGAGTATGGGGGCAGGATCCTTTGCTTACAAACATCCCCTCTTTGTCGGTGCATGAAGCATGGGCCGAGATGATTTTTAAAAACAATCTTACCCTGAAGATCGGACGCCAGGAATTGAAATATGATAACCAGCGTTTTCTTTCCATAAACGACTGGCAGGTTTATGGGCGAAAACACGATTTAGCTCTCTTAAAATATACTACCGGTGCCACCGAAATACACTTTGGAACAGCATTCAACCAGGAATGGGGAGCTTACACCCGTAATTTCGGAACTGATTACGGAATCAACAGCTACAAGTTTATGGTGTACGGTTGGTTTCTCACCGATGTATCAGAAACCATAAAATTCTCTATGCTTAATCTGGCCGATGGGTATGAAAACCCCGGAAACAGTGAGGAACTGAACATCAGAAATACACTTTCGGGATATCTGGATATGGATATTGATGCCATAAAACTTGTTTTTAACCCTGCATTCCAGTTTGGGAAATCCCGTTTTGGAAGTGGTATTCGGGCATTTTATTTCAGACTTGAAGGAAGCATGGGAGTTGCTGAAAATGTAAGGTCAACCCTGGGGATGGAACTCTTTTCAGGAAATGATTACACCGCAACTGATGGTACAAACCGTGCATTTGATCCTTTATACGGAGCCGGCCACGCCAATGCAGGTTTTATGGATTATTTCACCAATATTCCTGCGAATACAGCCGGTGCCGGCCTGGTGAATCCATACCTTAAAAACCGAATTCGCCTGAACCCACGTGCTGCTTTTAATGCTGATCTGCATTTTTTCTTCCTGCAAAACAATTATGTTCAGAACAATGAAACCATAAATAAATACCTGGGAACTGAAATTGACTTTACACTCAATTACAGATTTAATGAATTCACCAATATAATTGGTGGATTTTCAACCATGTTTGGCTCAGAATCTATGGAAATAATAAAGGGAGGCAGCAAAGATGAATTTGCTTACTTTATGTATGTGATGATGAGAATTCGACCCAGATTCTTATAAATGGCTAATATTATCAAAAAAAACAACTATGAAACACATAAATCTTTTTCGGCGGGCAGCATTGGTTTTCCTGATTCCGGTATTACTGGTTTCCTGCTCAGAAAGGCAAACCCCGGCTGACCAGGAAAGTGAAGTAAACGAAGCAGAAATCCTTCTGCAATATCTTGAAGAAAACGGCAATATTGTAAATGAACCTTCCATCCCTTTTTTAGTGAATGCTGATGAAGTTTACAGGAATCTTAATGCTTCCAATTACCATGTGATTGATGTAAGATCGCCACGCGAATTCAGAAGAGGGCATATTGAGAATGCCGTGAATGTGCAGCCCGAAAACATACTGGATTATTTTGAGAACAGAATTGAGCCCAACAGCTTTGAAAAAGTTGTAATTGTTTGCAACAACTCTATGCTTTCGGGCTATGTAACAGCAATTGTAAGAATGCTGGGTTACGACAATACATTTAACATGCGTTTTGGCCTGAGTTCATGGCATGATGATATTGCCCGCCGCGCATGGTTTGCCCACATTTCAAGTGATCTGGTGGGCAGGCTTGAAACCACACCCCATCCCAAAAATGATCCCGGCAGCCTTCCGGTAATCAATACTGGAGAAACCAGCGGATACAACATCCTGAGAGAACGTGCACAACAAGCACTGGAGATAAACTGGAATGATGTAAGCATCAATTATCTTGATATCCTGGAAGAAGTAGAAGATTATTATATGATTAACTACTGGCCACAGGCATTATATGATCAGGGGCACCTGCCGGGGGCTATACAGTACAATCCCAAGAAATCATTTCACAGTGATGAGGATATCCTCACACTGCCTGTTGATCAACCTCTTGTGGTATATTGTTTTACAGGGCAAAATGCAGCCTATGCAAATGCATTCCTTTCGCTGATGGGATATGATTTCAGAAGTCTGGACTATGGAGCCAACAGCTTTAGTCATGAAACCTTGATCAATACACAACCTGCCGGCAGGGCATTTTCAGAGATTCATGTAAAAAATTATCCGCTGGTAAGGGACGGTTTGCTGCAGCCCGGAGATCCTGCTGCCCAACCCGAAGAAAAGGAAGAAGTAGTAACGGCACAGGGAGGATGCTGATGATGTAGAATAGTTATTGAGTTAATAGGTTATTGAGTTAGTAAGTTACCTGATAGCTGCAGAGCAAAGAAACACAAGAAGTGAATTTGTATCAGAAACTTTCCAAAAAATAGTAATTTAAATTAAAAACTATGAAAATTGCAACTTTTGAAGATCTGGAAGTTTGGAAGCTTGCAAGAGAGATCAGGAAAGATATATCTGTTTTTGCAAAAACTTTGCCTGACAGTGAAAAATATCTTTTATTCAGTCAAATTATCCGATCATCTCGCTCAGTTACTGCAAATATTGCTGAAGGATATGGCAGGTTTCATTTTCAGGAAAATATTCAGTTCTGCAGACATGCTCGTGGTTCTTTGATGGAGATTATTGATCACCTGACAGTTTGTACAGATGAGAATTATTTAAATGAAGAACAATTCAGAATATTTAAAACACAAATTCTTCATTGCACCAAAGTACTCAATGGATATATTGCCTATTTGAAAAAAGCCAAAGAAGAAAACACTATCAAGAAAACCTAAATAACCCATTAACTTAATAACCTATTAACCCAATAACTCAATAACCTAATAACCCAATAACCCATACGCAATGCAAAATCAATCAAAACCCAACCAAGCCGCAGGCGAGCTAAGCAAAGCTAAACCCTTCATGAACCCATACCTGGCAGGTTTTCTGCTGGGCCTGGTTTTACTGGCATCGTTTGTTATAGTAGGTCGTGGCCTGGGTGCCAGTGGCGCCGCAAAGGATGTCATGGTAGCGGGAGTTATGAGTGCAGCGCCTGAATATGTTCAGGAGAAAACATTCTATGAACCATACCTTGCAGCTGAAGAAAGTCCAATACGCTCCTGGCTGGTGTATCTTGCTATTGGCGTTATCATCGGCGGATTTGTCAGTGGTGCATCATCCAATCGTTTAGGATTCAAAATGGAACGTGGCCCGCGAATAAATGCACCCACCCGGGCAATATTTGCTATGGCAGGCGGATTACTATTTGGCATAGGTGCGCAGTTCGGCAGGGGCTGCACCAGCGGAGCAGCTCTGAGTGGTATGGCGGTTTTATCAACCGGCGGAATCCTCACCATGATGATGATCTTTGGAACAGGTTATATGGTCGCTTATTTCTTTCGCCGACTGTGGATATGAGAAAAGTGATTAGTGATTAGTTAAACTATCAACTCTCAACAAATAAAATAAAAAATTATTCCCAAAGAAATTATAAAACGAAAAACATATGGCACCTTTTATCCCCGAGGGGCTGGTAAATCCCCAACTGAGTCTGTTCTTTGCCCTGGTACTGGGCATCGGTTTTGGTTATGCGCTTGAACAGGCGGGTTTTTCATCGTCACGCAAGCTGGCCGGTGTATTTTACGGTTATGACTTTGTAGTACTGCGCGTGTTTTTCACTGCAGGTATTACAGCCATGATCGGTCTGTTATTCCTTAGCTTTATGGGCTGGATCGATATGAGCCTTGTATATATAAACCCGCTTTATTTATGGTCGGCCGTTGTGGGTGGAGCCATTATGGGATTCGGTTTTATCCTTGGCGGTTATTGCCCGGGCACCAGTATTGTGGCTGCTACTGTGGGTAAAATTGATGCAATGCTGTTTTTGGTGGGCTCTGTAATCGGTATTTTCCTTTTCGCTCATTTTTACAGCATCTTTGAACCGCTTCATATGGGGTATTTTGAAGGAAATCCTTTTATCTATGAAACCTTTGGAATTTCAAGAGCATGGTTTGGATTCATTATGGTTATGATGGCAGTGATTGCGTTTGCCATAACCCAGCGTATTGAAGACAGGGTTAACAATACACATCCTTCTGTTATTGAGCAGCGCCCGTCATATGTAATGCCCGGCATGTTGCTTATCATCGCTATTTTTGCATTCCTTTTCCTTCCTGAACAAAGAAAAAGCAACGCACGTGAAATACCGCCCGGTCAATTGCATTCTATGCTGCAGGATGATAACCGATTTGTGGATGCTGAAGAAGCTGCTTACAAAATTATCAACGAAGATCGCAACTTTATTCTTATTGATGTGCGTGACCCCGAAGAGTTTGAAAAATTCTCACTCCCCGGTGCCGTAAATATTACCAAAGACGAAATTCTGGGTCGCAGATACCGCGATTTTTTCAGCGATGCTCCCCATAACAGTAAAAGAGTTTTTTACGGTTTTGGTGATAGTGCTGCTGATCTTGCATGGACAGTGGCTGCCCGGGCAGGATTTGAAAATATATTTGTACTGCAGGGCGGATTAAACGGAATGTTCGACACGCTGTTTAATGGAAGTGTAAAACCCGATGATCCCTTAAGTCTTGATAAAGAATTTGAAGCAAGATTCAGGGCCGAAGCAAAACGTTTATTCCTTGAAGGAGAAGCCGTTCCAACTGAGCCACAAACTCCTGTGCCTATTCGTACTGTAATTGAATTAGAAACTCCGGGTGCAAGAGGAGGATGTTAAACACCAAAAAGATGCATTTATGAACTTCAATAAAAATTTAAACAACATCAGCATTCTGTTTTTCAGTTTTGTTGCCATCATTGTGGTAATCAATCTTTTTACCACCAAAAACTATGGCAGGTCAAACGATGAGGTGGTAAGACTTCTGGATACCAATGAGTATATATTTGACTATTATGAGTTGCGTAACGAATTAACTCAACAGTCTGATAATCATTTATTTATTGACCTGCGCACTGATGCAGAATATGAAGCAGGCCATATACCCGGAGCGATTAATATTCCCTTTGATCAGTTGCTCGAAGGCAGGAATATAAAAACAATCAAAAGATCGGGAAATCAAATACCGGTATTGTATGCCGGATCCGAGTCAAAGGCACAAACTGCCCGTATGTTGCTTCTGGCAAAAGGTATGGATCCCGGCATCAGGGTAATGGGTGGCAACTACAACACTGCCGTGGAATTTGCCATTAAAGATTTTAAGCCTGCTTTTGCAGCCTATAAAGATGAAAAAGCCAGGTTTGACTACCGCAGGTTTATGCAACCTTCTCCAACAGGTCAACCTGCTAAAAAACGCGATCAACCCGCAGGCATTATTCCTGCTGCAAACCAGCAAACAGTTTCTGTTCAGGGAGGTTGCTGATAATTATTCGGGGTTACCGGCTTATAAAATTACATAGGGTAGCTCCGTTTTATTTGGTTGTGACTATTGCCTGTTTATTGATGGCTTTATTGTATTGTGATTTTGCCATTTTTTTATTAATTTCAACAGACAAACCTGAAACTATTTTCGATGGCAATGAATTTCCAAAACAATCCCCAATTACAACTGGCTCATGATTTTGTGGAACAAACGGGTACAAACCTGTTTCTTACCGGGCGGGCAGGTACCGGAAAAACCACCTTTCTTCATTATATCAGATCGCGCTCATCAAAACGATCCATAGTAGTTGCTCCCACCGGCGTTGCAGCAATCAATGCCGGCGGAGTAACCATACATTCGTTTTTTCAATTGCCACTGGGTCCGCTTCTTCCCGGGGAAACGACTCAACCCACGGGCAATGACGACAAGCGCTTTCTGAAACTTAACAAAGAAAAAATCAATATCATCCGCAGCCTCGATCTGCTTATCATTGATGAAGTGAGTATGGTGCGGGCCGATCTGCTGGATGGCATCGACCGTGTATTGCGCCGATACCGCAACCCCAACAACCCTTTTGGTGGTGTCCAGCTTTTGCTAATCGGCGACCTTCAGCAACTGGCACCTGTAGTGAAAGAAGATGATATGGCCCTGTTGGGAAAATACTACGATAATTTCTTTTTCTTTGGCAGCAAAGCGTTGCAACAAACCCAATACATCAGCATTGAATTGCAGCAAATATACCGGCAAACCGATAAGGAATTCATTGATCTGCTGAACAGGGTGCGAAACAATCAACTTGATCATATCTACCTTCAAAAACTAAACCGTCAATACAGACCCGGTTTCATGCCGGATGAAGATGAAGGGTACATAACTCTTACCACCCATAATCAGCAGGCCGCCCAGATCAACCAGACAAGATTAAGATCTTTGCGCAGCAATGTAAGGATCTTTAAAGCTCATCTGGATGGCGACTTTCCCGAGATGGCTTTTCCTACTGAAGAAAGTCTTAGCCTTAAAACCAGTGCTCAGGTTATGTTTGTAAAAAATGACCCCACTCCTGAAAAGCTCTTTTACAATGGTAAGATAGGCACTGTGGACAGTATGGAAGATGATACAGTTTATGTAAAATGCCCTGGCGAAGACTCACTTATTTCGGTTACCCCGCTTACATGGGAAAACCGCCGTTACAAGCTCGACCCCGACACCAAAGAAATACGCGAAAACGTGATCGGTACCTTTACACAGTATCCTTTAAAACTGGCCTGGGCCATAACCATACATAAAAGCCAGGGGCTTACCTTTGATAAAGCTATAATTGATGCACAGGCAGCTTTTGCACATGGCCAGGTGTATGTAGCGCTGAGCCGATGCAAAACTCTGGATGGACTGGTTTTGAGCTCACGCATTTCTGAGCAGGCCATTCGCAATGACAGCAGTATTAAAGATTTTTCTCACAACATCACCCAAAATGCACCCGGCCGGAATGAACTTGATGATGCCAGACTACAATTCCAGCATCAACTTCTTGAAGAGCTTTTTGATTTCAATACTTTGCAGCGAAGATTGAATTATTTACTGAAAATTATAAAAGAACATTCATCAAGTGTAGATGATGGTTTACAAAAAACATTCGAATCAATGCGATCGGGATTGAATGAACTCTCAACAGTGGGTTCAAAGTTTATGGTTGAAATAAGCAAACATGTAACCCGGTATGGCCAGATTGAAGCAAATATGGCTCTGCAGGACCGCATAAAAAAAGCCTGTGCCTACTTTATGCCGGCAATGGAGAAAACAATTTTTACTGTTTTAGATACTGTTGTTGTTGACAGCGATAACAAACAGGTAAAGAAAAGCCTTAATGAAGCCCTTAACCGTTTTTCAATTGAGGCGGAGATAAAACAGGCCTGCCTGAAAGCCAGTGCTGAAGGTTTTAAAACACAACCCTTCATGAATGCCCGTGCCAAAGCTTCCATTGAAAAAACTCCTGAAAGAAAAACGAAAAGCAGCAAGCTGCCTGTTACAACCGATACCAGCCAAAATCCACAACTGCTTGAACAGCTTCAAAGCTGGCGAAATAAAGCATCTGCTGAACTTGGCATCCCCATATTCTGGATACTGCCACGCAAATCCATGATATCTATCAGCAATGAACTACCGGGCTCACTGAAGGCTCTGAAAGCTATTTACGGCATGGGTAAAAAGAAAATTGACCAGTTCGGCATGGATATTATTTCTATCGTTCAGGAATATTGCGTGAATAATGATCTGCAACCTTTATATGACGGACCGGCTGAAACAAAAAAGAATAAAACACCTGCAGAAAAAAAGATTCCATCGGCAGAGGTTAGCCTGATGTTGTTTCTCCAGGGCAAAGACATACCTGAAATTGCTACAGAAAGGGGACTTGCCCAAAGCACAATTGAAGGCCACATGTCACAAATGGTAGGAAAAGGAATTATTGAAGCAGATAAAGTGATAGATCCCAAAAAAGTAAAGCAGTTGATGGAATATTTCTCTAAAACTGAAGATCACAGTATGAACGCTGCCAGGGAAATTCTTGGAGCAGATTTCTCATACCATGAGATCAGGTGCGTGCTGGGCGCCTATCGCCACAAACATAAAACAGTTTAATAAAGCTGATTATATTTCTAAATACAACCTGAGCACATTCACCAACTGATCAATTTCCCTGAAGTTATTGAAAAAATTACATGCTATCCTTATATTTCCGGCCCGCATCGAAGTTACAATATTGTGTTTGCGCAAAAATTCAACCGCAGGGGCATTTTCTGCTTCCCTTAGACTGATAAGGATAATGGCAGAGCGATGATGACGTTCTTTAACCGGGGAAATCACATCTACAGGCAGTTCACTGAGTTGCTCCAAAAGATAATCGGTAAGTTGCCCGATCCTTTCCCTGATCTTTTCACGCCCTATTTCTTTAAAAAATTCAATACCGGTATCGAGGCCCAGTAAGGCCTGAAAATTCATTGTACCAAAGTTGTATTGTTCAGCCGTATCAAAAGCCTTGTATTTAACATTTTTATGTGTGGGAATAAAGTCATCTTCCGGAGGCTCAACAGATAGCCATCCGGCCATGGCACCGGGGTATTTTTTCCTGAATTCGTCAGAAGTAAAGAACAATGTTCCGGCCACAGCACATAACCCCCATTTATGGAATGAAACTGTCATTACATCAATGTGCATTTTCTTTACATCAACTTCATAAACCGGAAAAGCCTGTGTTGCATTCACAATAAATAACAAGCCCTTTTCTTTCAAAGCCTTGCCAAGTTTCTCCATCTCAATCATAAAACCGGTTGAATATTGCACGTAACTGCAAACTACCCCCAGCGTTTTGTCATCAACCGCATCAAGGATTTTTTCTACGGAATATATTCCATCCTCGGGCTCAACAAAATTTATGGGTATTCCCTGGAATTCAAAAGGTATATGTGATGCAGGAAACTCATCCTGCAGGGAAACCAGGTTAAAATCCCCCGGAGCTGATTTTTTTAATGCTGCTGCCACGAAGCTGAAAGCCGTGGATGAATTGTGAGCAAAAACAACATTATCCTGAACAGTATTGATCATCTCTGCCAGTTTTTCTCTCAAAACATTGGTACGTTCCAGATCATCAAGGAAGTACATATCACCAAACCGGTTTATTTTCTCATATGCATTGACAATAGTTTTAAGAACCCGCGCAGGAATCGGACTCATGCCGGCACTGTGAAAATATGCCAGATTCTTTGTTACCGGAAACTCTTCACGTATTTCATCCCAGAATTTTTCATCCATATCAGCGACATCTTTTGATTTTTGTAAATAAACCTGTTCAATTAAGCGGGTAACATCTCAATCCTTTATTGCTGCAACTCATCTTCGCTTGATATGATTCGGTTAAAAGTGTCCTTAACCAGTATATAGTCTTTGGATGGCAGGATTGCCGGAACAAAGGCTTCTACTTTTTCATACAGGAAGCTTTCGTTGCGTGTTTCATCTGACATCAGAATGCCGTTGCGATTCAGGTAGTTGAAAAATATCAATACAACACTCAGCACAAAGGCAATCTTAAGGATACCTGCGCCAATACCGGCAATCCGGTTGATAAGGTTTGTGCCGGTGAGCTTAAAGATCTTTTCAATCATTCGTCCGGCCATATTTACCAATACCACAATCAATACAAAAACAATAACAAAAGCCAGTATCTTAAAGGTCATAACATTCCAATCGGTAAGCTCTGCAATTATTTTCCCCATAATATCAGCAATGAGCGCGGCAAAAAACACCCCGGCAACCAAACCGAAAAGTGCAGCAATTTCCATAATGAAACCCCGCGAAAAACCCCTGATGGCCCCTATTGCGAGTGGAATGGCAAGAATAATATCTACATGATTCATGTGCATTGTTTTATGATCCTTAATCTTCGCTCAGTTGAAGAATGATATCAAACTCATCCTTCTTCAGCGGCATAACCGAAAGTCGTGATTGTTTTACGAGAGCAATATTTTCCAACCGATCATCTTTCTTGATCTGCTCAAGCTTTACGGGCTTGCTCAGGGCATCAACAGGCACAAGGTCTACCACTACCCAACGATCATCATCGGCAGTAGGATCAGGATAATACTCCTTCACTACTTTTGCAATTCCCATTACTTCTTTAGCACTTACACTGTGATAAAATAATACCAGGTCGCCTTTTTTCATCTCTTTCAGATTATTGCGCGCCTGATAATTGCGTACTCCTTCCCACATGGTTTTACCTTCTTTTACAAACCTTTCCCAGGAGTATGCATCGGGTTCTGATTTTACCAGCCAGTAGTTCATATCAAAAATCTTTTCAGTTTGTTAATGTAAAATTTTATATATCAATTCTTTAAGCAACTCTCCCTGATCGGCTGACAGGTTTTCCACCCCCTTGAATTTCAGGTCATATTCTCGCAGATCAGAGAAAATCCTGATGAGCTTTTCGTTGGAGTATTGTGCAGCAGCTCTTTGGTAATTTGACACCAGGTAAACGGGCACACCCAGTTCGGAAGCGACATTTGAACGGCTTTTATCTTTCAAGGTATGAAACAACAGTAACTTAATGAAATAGCTGTGCAGCACAGCCACAGTTACCACAAACGGATTGGTTTTAGGGTTGTCGCCAAAATATTTTGCAATTTGAAACGCTTTGAAGGCATTTTTCGTTCCAAGGGCATCCTGCAATTCAAATACATTATAGTCTTTGCTGATTCCGATATTCTGTTCAATGAGAGCCGGCGTAACTTCATTGCCTTTAGACAAGGAAATAAAAACTTTCTGAATCTCATTTACCACCTTCCCAAGATCATTTCCCAGGTGATCGGCAAGCATTTGTGTGGCTTTGGGTCCTATTTTGTAACCATGGCGGTTTATGTAACGCTGGATCCAGTCAGGCATTTTATTGTCATACACCTTCTTTGAATCCATCACTACACCCTTTTCTGCAAATGCTTTTACAAGTTTGCTGTTTTTTCGCAGTGATTTGTATTTATGACAAATAACAAGAATGGTACTTTTCAAAGGATTTTCAATATAGCCTGCCAGTGTTTCTATTTCCTTTACCGCCTGGGCTTCCTTGATTACAACCACCTGATAATTGGCCATCATAGGAAAACGTTTTGCTGTACTGATGATGGTGGGCACATCGGTTTCTCGACCATACATAATGGTCTGATTGAATTCCTTTTCATTATCATCCAGCACATTTTCTTCAATGTACCGCGATATTACATCAATATAAAAAGGCTCTTCACCCATAAGCAAATAAACAGGGTGATATACCTTATTGCGCAGATCTCTGTAAATGTCTTCCCAGGAATACTCCTTCATAAAAAATCAAACGATTATTGAAACGCAAAATACAATTTAATGCTCATCGTAATCGAACTTAAGATGTTTAACAGTAAGTCCGTTATTGATCAGTTCTTTAAGTGAGTCCACACCTATTTCAAGATGTTTTTCCACAAAACTTTCGCTGACAATCTTGTCACTTTCTTCAGTTTTCACCCCTGATGAGATCATGGGTTGATCTGACACAAGCAATAATGCACCGGTGGAAATTTTGTTATAAAATCCTACAGAAAAAATGGTTGCCGTTTCCATGTCAATACCCATACACCGGATACTGCGAAGGTAATTTTTAAAATCGTCGTCATGCTCCCATACCCTGCGGTTTGTGGTGTAAATGGTACCGGTCCAGTAATCCATATTATGATCCCTTATATTGGTAGATACTGCCTTTTGCAGACTAAAAGCTGGAAGTGCAGGAACTTCAGGAGGAAAATAGTCGTTTGATGTTCCCTCTCCCCTGATGGCAGCAATAGGTAAAATAAGATCTCCCAATTTATTGATCTTTTTGAGCCCGCCACATTTCCCAAGAAACAGAACTGCTTTGGGTTCAATGGTGCTGAGAAGATCCATGATAGTGGCTGCATTGGCGCTGCCCATACCGAAATTAATGATTGATATGTTTTCATGCGTAGCACTGGGCATGGCACGGTCGAGCCCGTTGATTTTGATATTGTATCGGCTGGCGAAAATATTTACATATTGAGTGAAGTTGGTTAGCAAAATATATTTCCCGAATTCATCGATAGCTGTTCCCGTATAACGCGGCAACCAGTTTTCAACTATCTCTTCTCTGGTTCTCATAGTTTTGATGGATTTTATAAGGATGACAAATTTATCTGCTAAAATAAGCCTAATTAATCGAATTCAAGGCTGCAATACAAATTAAATTGCTGGCAAAATTAATGGATTTTGTGCAAAGGAACATGATGAATGAAAAACACAAACCAAAGACTTAAAATATTCTAACTTTGCCCTATCCCTGATTTCAACCTGAAAATGAATCAACTCAATCTACCGGCATACAATTTCAAAACAGTTAAAAAGAAAGAGAAGACCTTTATTTTCGATCCATTCCGCAAAGGATATTTTGTGCTTACCCCTGAAGAATGGGTACGACAGCATTTTCTTATGTGGTTAACCCAAAGCTTTGGGTATCCTGAAGGTTTGATAGCAGTTGAAACTTCATTGAAATACAATACCCTGCAAATGCGTGCCGATGCCGTAGTATACAACCGGATGGGAAAACCTCTTATGATTATTGAATGTAAGGCGCCACATGTTCAAGTTGGCGAATCCACGCTGGTGCAGGCAGCACGATACAATTACAGTTTTAAAACCCAATATCTCGCGCTTACAAATGGCATGCAGCACTATTGCTGTCGCATTGATTTGAATGAGAAGAAACTGATATATCTTGAAACCTTTCCTCAGTTTAATGAAATAACCTGAATATCCGTATTTACATTGATAAATCATTACTCCTTTTGTTGTAATTTTATCATTCTTTTGAAATCCATACGCTTCGCGTGGACAAAAAAATCAAAGATAAAACTGTTTTTCCATGAATAAACCCGGATTAAACATCCTGCTTTTTACGTTAATTCTTACATTAGTGTTTTCAGTTCAGTTAAGATCTGTAGCTCAGTCAAAAGATGCACTAATCTTTCGTATGCCTGAAAACATTACATCCGATGACTATTTCGAAGGAGAAATAATTTTCAAGCTTAAAGAAGAATTTCGACCTTCAGAAAAGCTTGATCAGCCGGCAGATATGTTTTTTGAAAGTATTTTAGGAAATCTGAAAGCCAGTAAAACCAAAAGATTATTTCCAAAACATACCGCACCTGAAAAATCACTTCATGCATCTGGGCAACCCTATGCAGATCTAAGTCTTATTTATAGCACATTCATACCTGATGATGCTTCCCTGGAGAAAGCCATAAACAGTTTATATGTTTCAGGAATAGTAGAATATGCCCAACCACGTTACCTGCCTGAACTGCTTTATGAACCCGATGATCCCTTCACCGGATCGCAGTATTATTTACAGAATATCCATGCTTTTGAAGCATGGGCCATCGAACAGGGAGACACCAACATAGTAATTGCCATTACCGATACCGGAATTGATCTGCTGCACCCCGATCTTATCAATGCTATAGCCTACAACTACGATGACCCCATTAATGGTGAAGACACTGACAATGATGGTTATATTGACAATTTCCATGGCTGGGATCTGGGTGAAAATGACAACAACCCCCAATATAATGGGAGTGCACATGGTGTGCACGTTTCAGGCATTGCAGGGGCATCAACCGATAACGGAACAGGAATAGCCGGAGTAGGATTTAACAGTCGTATTCTGCCTGTAAAGATCAGCGATGCCGACGGACGACTTGTAAAAGCTTACGAAGGAATAGTTTATGCAGCAGACCAGGGAGCGCAAATAATCAACTGCTCATGGGGTGGTTTTATTTCTCCCGGTCAGTTTGGCCAGGATATCATCAATTATGCGGTTTTTAACCGGAATGCTGTTGTTATAGCTGCTGCCGGAAATTCAAATAATCAGGCACGGATGTACCCGGCTTCCTATGCCAATTCCATTAGCGTTGCAGCCACAAATAGCCAGGATATAAAATGGAATGACTCAAGCTATGGAAACCTTATTGATTTATCAGCTCCCGGCGCCGGAATCTTCTCTACATGGACAAATGGATCATATATTACATCCAGCGGAACATCTATGGCTGCCCCTGCGGTAGCTGGTGCTGCTGCTTTGCTAAGATCATATTACCCCGATTATTCAGCGCTGCAAATTGCTGCACAGCTAAAAGTTACGACAGATATTATTGATACCATACCCGAAAATGAAACTTATGCAGGACTGCTGGGTGCAGGCCGCCTGAATATCATGCGCGCTCTTACCGAAAACGATCATCCCTATTTAATGCTAAGCCAGTTTGAATATCCTGAAGAATATTACCGGTTATTTAATCCGGGAGAAACTTTCAACCTGGGAGCCCGGTTTATTAACCTGCTGGCAACAACACAGAATATCACAGCAAAAATCTCAACTACATCACAATACATTGAAATTTTGTCGGACGAAGCACTCCTTGGAACTATAGAGCACATGGAAACTGTTGATAATTTTGAAGAGCCCTTTTTGCTTCAAATTCAGCAGAACATGCCGCCAAGCCGCGAAGTAGATTTTATCATCAGCTTTTTTACTGAAAACGGAACATTTGCAGGAAGACAAAATTTTTCAATGACATTCAACCTGGATTATGTAACTATTGATAACAACCAGATTCAAACCACCATAAACAGCAAAGGGAATATTGGTTATAACTACCCGGATTACAACCAGGGTGTAGGCTTTCTTTACAGCAATACCAACCAGAACAGAACACTTATAAAGAGTGCGGGTTTTATGGCGGGAATATCCACCGCAAAAGTTGTAGATAATATTTACGGGGCTGTTGAGGATTCTTTCAGCAACTTGCTTTATCCTCATGAAAATGCACGTATTCTTGACGATCCCCTCTACGGAGACATACATATTAGCGGTATATTTTCCGACACTCTTGCCGGAATGAGCAGGGCCGGAATAAAAGTTTATTATGATATATATGCCTTTTCGGAGACGCCTCTTGACAAATTTATGATACTTGAATACAATATTGTTAACATTTCAGGAGAAAACCTTCCGGGTTTTTATGCAGGATTCTTTGCCGACTGGTCATTGCAGGATATACGAAACCACCGTGCAGCATTTGATGCAGATAACAAACTGGGATATGCTTTCTCGGCTAATGGAGGTCATTACACGGGCATACAATTGCTTAGTCATGACAATATAAATCATTATGCTTTTGACAACCAGGGCTTCGGAGGCAGCATACGAATCAACAACGGTTTTACATCATTTGACAAGTATACAGCGCTGCGAACCAACCGAAATAATGCCGGATTTTTCGATAAAGACAATGATATCAGCACCCTGGTAAGTGCCGGTCCTTTTATCATTCCTAACCCTGACACCCTGCACATAGCCTTTGCCTTGCTTGCCGGCGATCATATCAATGACCTGCGGGCGAGTGCTCAACTGGCAGCTCTAATTTATAATGGAGAAGATCCGCTGACAACAGATCACATCAACAAACCTGTTTTCGGCTTGTATGCATACCCTGTACCGTTTGCCGATTATATGAACATAAGCTTTTTGCCGGGAAACAACAGCAGTGCAGTTGAGATCAGAATTTATGATATGAAAGCGCGGCTTAAATTCAGAAAAAAGATTGATAATCCTTTATCCGGGAAACAAAACTTACAAATTGATACTTCGCAGTGGCCTGAAGGATCCTATATCATCCAAATAATAAACGATAATGTAATTGAAAGCTTAAGGGTAACAAAACGCTAGCATTGTAAGTCAAATAGTGTATTGCATTTTACAATGCAGAATTTAAAAGTATAACTGACCCTGACCAAAAAAGTAACATGAATTGAAAAATTTTTCTTGTGTTGATTTTTAATCAAATATAGATTTTACATGCAAAGAACATCCCTGGTAGTTGTGCTTCTTGCAGGCCTGGTTACGGTGATTATTTTTTCCGTTTATATGGTTTTAAAAGAACTTCAGGAGAAAGCTGAAATGTCGGCATTAAGCCCTTACAGCTATATTCCTGAAGATGCTACTATGGTTTATCAGTTGAACGATCTTACAAAGGTCAATAAACTCATGCCGGCAAATCCGTCCTTAACACAGGAAAGTCTATCAGGAGTATTTTCAATAAAAGATTTTTCTGATATTCTAAACATCATCGTTTCTCTTACCGGTGAAGCCGGTTCTAATACAAGAATTCCTGCGAAAACCAGCATGCTCATTTCATTGCATTTGCAGGAAAAGAAATCAGAAGGGAATTATCTCTTCGTAATCAGTTTACCTCAAGGACGTAGATCAGATAAACAGATTGCTGCCATGATGAACAAACTTGCTGTTGATGAGTTCTTTTCCGTTGCAGAAAAAGAGGACTCAGATATTTTCATGTTTCAGTCGGGTGGCGATTCCGGAGATATTTTTATTATTCCTGTTCGAAACTCAATACTTATCTCACAAAATTATTCTTTGCTTGAAAAATCGCTGGAGTCAGCCGGACAACAGAAGAGTATACACAATTTGCCGGCTTTCAACGATATGATGGCTTTTGCCGATGACCATTCAGATAATCTGTTTATTGAAACAGGAAGTTTTTCTGATTTTACCCTTGATTATTTTTTCTGGGATCATCCCCTGAGTATTGATTTTTCAATTCTTTCGGGCTGGCAATTGCTCAAACCTGATCTTACCGATAGTCTTTTAAAATTTGAGGGTTTGTTTATCAGCCCTCCCGATGGATTTTTTTCATCACTTAATTTTCAGAAACCTGCCAAGTCAGATATATGGGATATGATTCCTCGCGAACCGGCACTTTTGCTGCGAGTTCAAATGCCCGATACCGAACTTTTCCGCCAGGATCTTACCTTTGTGCTTAAGCAAAATAAGAAATACGCATTGCATGAACTAAACCGACGAAGGTTTAATGATATTACTGATTTGCACCCCGATAGCATTAAAGACTTCTGGACCGGCGAACTGGCAATGGTATTGCCCGGTAATGAACCCTTACAGAATGAATTTCCGGTAATTGTTCTTGGTATCCGCAATTTTGGAAACATTCTGAATCATCCACGACTAAGTTTATTTTTCCAAAAGAATAATGGGAAAACAATGAACAAAACAAGTTACAGCGAATTAATTGAGGTAACCATACCAGGCTTTTTCGCAACACTTACACATGGGTTAATTAAAGATGATATCAAATGGTTGATTCAAAGGGGTGACTATCTGCTTGCATCAGCCAATAAAGAAAACCTGGTTAAATACCAGGAATATCTAACAGATGATACGCGATTCTCATTTCCCATAGCCAACAATAATCTTACGAAGATAGAATTAACAGAACAAAATATTTTATTCTATTTCTCAATGCCCCTTTTGCTTGAAAATTATGAGGTAATGTTTACTGACCGGTTTCTGGATATGCTGGAAGAAAATGAAACCGGTGAAGCATTGTTGGAATTTCATCCTGCAATTTTCGGGTTCAAACAGCAAGATGAAAGGGGAAATAATATAATTTCCAATACTCTTTTAAAACACAATAAAAGAGAGTATCAACCAATTCAAAAGCCAAATAAATAGTTGAATTTTAAAATCATATTCAATAATTAAAATATGCATACACATATTATTGATATACAAATCGATGAGAACTTTTCAACATAAGGCAAAAAGATCGGGAATTTTACTGTTTGTTTTAACTCAAATTAGCTAAATTAGCCAAGTTTTACAGCATATTTTACCACTTAATAAGATGTAATTATGAAACCATTACTCAACTTTATCAAAAGTCATATACTTGCTGTGATATTGATATCCGTTTTTACACTGCATTCATGCGACTACAGCTATCTGGATGGTATAGATAATATGGATGATTATACTTATGAAGCCACGTTTGCAGTTCCGCTGGTAAATTCCTATTTAAACATCAATGATATTATTGATACTGAAGGTATTGGAGCTATAGAAACAGACGAAGAAGGTCTTATATGGCTGGTTTACAAAGGAAGGGTTTTTTCCATTCCGGCAGAAGACTTGTTTTCTATACCCAACCAATCACAAAGTTTTACAATAGATATTGATCCTGTAGCAAAGGAAGAAATTACTTTTGACAGGATTTTCCTGGTAACTTTTGACAGCGATCAGGAAGTAAACCTGATAAAATTCAGACAGGGATTATTTACTGTAAACCTGGAAGATACAGATCAATTGCAGGCAGACGGATTTGACATTTTTGTTGAATTTGAGATCCTTAATTCAGAAACCGGAGACGGCGGACTCATCAGTGGTGAACTAACCCCGCAACAACCTGCAAATATCGATCTGGCTGAAAGCATTATTGATTTTGAGGATGAAACAAATTTCTTTCCGGTAAAATTTACTGTAACCATAAGTGGTGATGGCAATCCGGTAAATGCACCCTATACGATTGAATTCAATCAGAATATGGAAAACATGGAGTACGATTACATTTACGGATTTATAGGAGAAATACCTTTTCCGGTGGGGGACTCTGAAGTAAATATTGACATTTTCAAAAGTGCCAATATTGCTGATATCTTTTTTGAAAATCCTACCATGGATGTTATTGCCAAAAACTCTTTTGGTACTCCCATCACTTTAAATTTTAATGAGTTTTATGCTTCTAATCCGGATGATGAAACCATCGCCATCGAAACTGCAGCAACAGATAGCTGGGATATCGACATGCCTGACGAACTCGGGCAAACCAACACCACCCAGCTTGAACTCAACCGCTCAAATACCAATATTGATGAAATGATGTCTATTCGTCCAACAACTGTACATTTCGATGTATCCGGAGTCATTAATCCTGCAGGAAAGCAAACATCGCCCAATTTCATCAATTACAACAGCCAGTTATCTATTGATCTTGACGTAAACCTTCCGCTTTTTGGCAGAGTTGACAACTTCGAACTTCAGGATACATTGGATCTCACTTTTAATAATTTGCCCGAAGAGATCGACTGGGCAGAGTTGAAAATTCAAATGGACAACGGATTCCCTTTCAGAGCATCAGTTCAGGTTTATTTTGTTGATGATAACATGCAGGTGCTTGATAGTTTATTTTCTGAAGCATCTGCTGTAAACTTAATTGAAGCAGCTCCTACCAGTCCCGATGATAATATTGTAACCGAACCCCGCCTGAAAGAAACATTCATTATGCTCGATCAAGCCAGGTTTGAATCTTTAAGAAATGCAGAACAAATGTTGCTTGAAGTGGAGTTTAATACCTATAATCAGGACGTTGGAGAATCAGTTAAAATACTGGAAAGCTATGAAATTGGAATTCTGATGGGATTAAGAATGAAAGCAAAAGTAGATCCATTTGAAGAAGATGAAGAATAATCTTGAAAAAGATAATATAATAAGATATCGCAGAACATTGTAGTGAAGTGAAATCCGGAAAAGATAACCTTTTAAAAAGCACGATATGATCCGAAATATAATTTCAACCCCCAAAAATCTGGTTTTTACAGGTACCCTTATTTTTATGCTTTTCGCTCAACCGGTAAAAGCCCAGTATTACAATACCATATACTGGATGCAGGGCATACCACAGGCATCTTACAGCAACCCGGGTGTTCAACCCAATGCCAATTTTTATCTGGGGTTTCCGGGAGTTTCTTCTTTATACCTCGGTTTGTCGCATTCGGGTTTTGCGCCTGAAGATCTTATTAAAAGGAATGAAAACGGAACCAGTTTTTACATTGATGATCAGGCAATGCTCGATAAACTTGAGAGGAATAATTTTCTTTCATTCGATTTTCAAACAGACATCCTTGGTTTTGGTTTCAGAAGCAAAAAAGATTACATCTCATTCAATATTGCTGAAAAAGTGGGTACCCGGATGGGTTATTCCCGCGATCTTATGAGATTACTGGTTGACGGGAATGATTACTTTTTGCAGCAAGGTGTAGCCCAGGGCAATGATGTACCGGCTGAACTGGGACGACTTTCACTGGATGCCATTCATTACCGTGAGTTTGGAGTGGGTTATTCAAGACAATGGACCGAGTGGCTCACAGCCGGTATACGTGCCAAAGCATTGCAAGGCATGGGGAATGTATTTTTTGAAAAAACTGATCTGAATCTTACCACAAAACCCAATAATTATGAATTGTTGCTCAATGCCGACTTGCTGGTAAACACATCACTCCTTTTTCAGCTTTCACCACTTGATTCCATTGGTAATGATACCTATTTCGAAGTAGACGAAGATGATCTGATAAATTATGTTACGAATACAGGAAATCTGGGTGTTGCCATTGACCTGGGAGCCAACTTCAGGATATCTGACAAGTTTAATGTAGCCTTCAGTATTTTAGACCTTGGATTGATAGACTGGAAATCAGATGTTGAAAACTTCAGCATGCAGGGCGAATTTGAATACAATGGTATTGATTTTAATGATTTCTTTGGTGAAGATGATGATGATCCTTTTGAACAGATCATAGATTCTATTCAAGGAGTTTTTGATATTGAAGAAACCAGCAATTCATACAGAACCATGCTGCCCACAAAACTTTTTGTGTCAGCTGCCTATAGTCCGGGGCGTAAACATAAATTTGCCCTCCTGGGCAGGGGTGAATACTTTGCCGGCACTTTATACCCATCATTTACAGCATCTTACAACCTACAGGTTGCACCCATGCTGGGTACTTCAATATCATATTCTGTAATACACTGGAACTATAACAATGTAGGATTTGGTTTGCATCTGAACCTGGGGCCTTTGCAATTTTATACTGTGGTTGACAATTTTCTGGGCGGGTTGAGGCCTCATACACTGCAAACTGCAACAGTACACTTCGGACTAAATATCGTTACAGGTTACAGGCAAAAAAGCGATCCGGCTGCCCCAAGTATCAGATGGTAGAGCGTGGCTGAAGTTTTTAAAAAAATTTCTTGTATTCCTTTCCTGATTCAGAAATGAGAGTGTCAGTTTATTAAGGTAATGAAATGCTTAAATTGCAAATTATTTCTTTATTTTTGCCACTTTAATCAATACAGTTAAATCTTTTTCAATGGATATTCAATATGTGGGAGAACATCTCCTCCCTGGTAACATTGGTAAATTCTCCATAATAATTGGATTCATTACCGCCTTCTTATCAGCATTCCTTTATCTACAGGCTTCAAAAGAAAACCCTTCCGATACTCTAAAGTGGAGAAAATGGGGTCGTTACACTTTCAGTATACATAGCATTTTTATCATTATAGCCGGTATAATGTTCATGTACCTTCTCTTAAACCGGTATTATGAATACCGGTATGTATGGGTGCATGCCGAGAATGATCTGGGACTGGGCTACCTGATCTCTTCATTCTGGGCCGGGCAGGAAGGGAGTTTCCTGTTCTGGATACTTTGCCAGATTGTGGTAGGACTGCTACTCATACGTTTTGCCGGCAAATGGGAGAATAAGGTTATGACCATCATAGCCTTTTCACAGGTTTTTATGGTTTCAATGATACTGGGAATCGGACTGGGAGGTATCAATATTGGCCTGAGTCCGTTTATTTTATTGCGCGAGGTACCCGAAAATGCGGTAAGTGAATTCTTCCAGAACCCCAATTACCTGGCACTTATTACCGATGGCAACGGTCTTAACCCTTTGCTGCGGAATTTCTGGATGCTTTCGCACCCGCCTGTTTTGTTTATAGGCTTTGCCATTACCCTGGTTCCTTTTGCTTATGCGATCGCAGGTTTATGGAAAAAGCAATACATTGAATGGATTCGTCCTGCACTTCCCTGGACACATCTTGCCATTTTTTTCCTCGGTGCAGGAATTTTACTGGGCGGCATATGGGCTTATGAATCACTTACATTTGGCGGGTTCTGGGCCTGGGATCCCATTGAGAATGCATCGCTGGTACCCTGGCTGATTCTGGTGGCAGCATTGCACCTGATGCTGGTGGCAAAAAGAAAACAGGAAAATCTGTTTCCTGCTCTTCTTTTTACTTTTCTCGCTTTCATATTCGTAATTTACAGCACCTATCTTACCCGCAGCGGTGTGCTTGCCGAAACATCTGTACATTCATTCGGTAGCGATGGAATGGGCTTTCATATACTCACCTATCTGTTTGTCTTTCTGATTCTTTCATTGGTATTATTAATTAAAAGTTACCGCAAACTGCCTTCATCAGAAAATGAGAATCCCGTTTCCAGGGAGTTTTGGTTGTTTATTGCGGGCATGGTACTTGTTCTCTCAGCTTTCCAGATTATATTTACTACCTCCATCCCGGTTTTTAATAAGTTCTTCGGAGCCGAATTATCGCCCCCCACCAATGTAGTTGAACATTACAACACATGGCAGCTTCCTTTTGCTGTTCTTGTGGCACTGCTTATGGGGTTTGCTCATTTTCTTAAATGGGGTAAAAACAATATTGCGAAATTCATCAGAAAAACTGCTCTGTCGCTGGCTTTAAGCCTGGTGTTTGGTATACTTATTATTGTAATTTCAGGCAACTGGGAAACAGCTCATATGGTTTTCCTGTTTGCAGGGTTATTTGCATTTTTCTCTTCGATAGATATGTTATTACGATTCCGCAATAAATTAGCAAATACACCAACCATTATAAGTCACCTGGGCATTGCACTATTTCTGCTGGCTATCTTACTGACCTTCTCAAGACAGGAAACCATATCAAAAAATACTTCAGGTTACTTTTTGGGTGAAACATTTTCTGAAAATGAAAATCTGCTCCTCATAAAGGATGAAATTTTGCCAATGGGGAGCTATTATGTTACCTACAAAGGGCACTATCATGATGGCGAAGATATTATTTATGAAATAGATTTCCTGAAGGAAAATAAAGAGGGAGAGTATTACAAAGTGTTTCAATCAACTCCATCAATCAAGCTCAATGAAAATATGGGCAATGTATATAATCCGCATGCTAAGGTTTATCCGGGCAAAGATATTTTTACATACATAACTTTCGCTGATGTTGACCGGCATAGCCTGAACCATCAACAGGAATCTGAATTGCTGGGTACTTATGAAATGACGTTAAATGACACCCTTCAGATTGATAATAACCTCATGGTAGTTAGTGCCATTGAAGCCAATAATGAAGAAACTCCGGTAGCAGGTGACACAATTATTGTAGAGGCAACGATAGATGTGGTTACCCATTCCGGGCAAACTTTTACTGCCTATCCACGCTTTGTGCTGAGAGGACAATCACTACATTATCATGATGATGTGATCAGGGATCTGGATTACCGCTTCCGGTTCAGTGAAGTATCTGATAAGCCGTTTTCAATTGTTGTGGAACTGTATCGCGAACAACCCGAATTTATCATCATCAAAACGGTTATTTTCCCATATATAAATCTGTTGTGGTTCAGTTGTATTATCATGCTAACGGGATTCTGGATGGCCTTCCGAAGGCGTTGGAAAAGCCGCAACAAATAATAAACAGGTTATATAGCCTGTAAATTACGTTTTATTTTTTTATCAAACTATTTTCAGCAGCATATGGAAAGTATAAAAAAGGTAGTCTTAATCGGATCCGGAAATGTTGCCACGCAAATGGGCCTTGCTCTTGCCGAAAAAAGTTTCGATATCTTACAGGTATACAGCCAAACTCTCACCCATGCCGATGAACTTGCAAAGAAACTCAACTCATCCCCGATAAATCAGATTAAAAACATAAGGCCGGATGCCGATATGTATATCATTTCTGTTTCTGATAATGCTCTGATAGAATTAACAGAATCGCTTCCGCTGGAGAACATATTTCTGGTGCATACATCAGGCAGTACACCTATGGAAATATTCAGGAATAAATGGAAAAGATACGGGGTTCTTTACCCACTGCAAACCCTATCCAAATCAGTTAAATGCGATTTTTCAATTGTACCGCTTTGTATAGAGGCATCTGACAAAGATCACCTGGGAAAGCTTCTGGAACTGGGTAAGAAGATCAGCAGCAAAGTTTATCATATCAACTCTGACCAGAGAGAAGATCTGCACATTGCTGCTGTGTTTGCCAGCAATTTCACAAACCATATGTATGCTATAGCCAGTGATATCCTGGAGAACAAAAATGTATCTTTTGAAATTCTGCATCCTTTGCTTGACGAAACGCTGCGCAAAGCAAAACACAATAACCCTGCAGAGGTGCAGACAGGGCCTGCCGTGCGTGGAGATAAATTTATTCTTGAAAAACATAGAGAAAAACTGTCTTCCTTGCCGGCTTACCAAAAAATTTATAATTTTATTTCCCAAAATATTTATAATACAAAAAAGCAATAACTCAGAAAAGACTTTTCACATGTCAAATTACAAAACCCTTCTTTCCGGAGTTAACACTATTATTTTTGATGTTGATGGCGTAATGACCGATGGCATTGTATTGCTTACCCACGATGGTCAAATGTTACGATCAATGAATGTGAAGGATGGCTATGCAATTCAACTGGCAGTTAAAAAAGGTTACCGTATTATTATTATAACCGGAGGTAACTCCGAAGTGGTAAGACAAAGATTTGAAGGGCTGGGAGTTAAAGAAGTTTATCTTTCTGTGGGCAACAAACTGAAAGTTTTTCATGAGATTGTAAAAAACGATAAACTGAAGATGGAGAATATCCTTTACATGGGAGATGATATTATTGATTACGAGATCATGAAAGAAGTGGGTGTTGCTGCCTGTCCTGCTGATGCTGCAGAGGAGATCAAACACATCAGCCATTACATTTCACCTGTTTCCGGGGGGAAAGGCTGTGCCAGGGACATATTAGAACAAGTAATGAAAGTACAGCAAAAATGGTTTGATGAAGATAGTTTCCACTGGTAGCAAATTTTTGCCGGGAACAAACCCAAAATACAAAACATATGATGGCATATCTGAAACTATTCCGCTGGCCCAACCTTCTCATGGTGGCTTTAATACAAATTCTTTTCAGATATGGCATTATTGATCCCCTGCTTCGTAGCGAAGGCTTTGAGCTTGCATTGACACATTTTGATTTTGCTTTGCTTGTGCTGGCTACATTACTAATCACTGCAGCAGGTTATGCAATCAACGATTATTTCGATCTCAGGACTGATCGTATTAACAAACCGCACAGGATCATTCTTGGCCGAAAGATATCAAGACGAAAAGCTATATTTTTTCACTCACTGTTCAATATCCTTGCAGTTCTCGCAGGAGCCTGGCTGGCATACCGTTCGGGTTACTGGCCAATGGTTTTTGTTTTCATCATTATACCCACACTCTTATGGCTCTACTCGGTAAGATATAAAAAGAAGTATCTTTTGGGAAACATTATAATTGCTTTTTTGGCGGCATTTGTAATAGGAATTGTATGGGCTCTTGAAAGTGCAGCCCTAGCCGCTCAGGGGATAAATACAGAAAACCTTTTTGTGATCTCAGGTTTTTCTCATATTTATGCGCTTTTTGCTTTTCTTACCACATTTACCCGCGAAATAATAAAAGACATTGAAGATATAAAAGGCGATGCAAAAACCGGTTGTAAAACCATGCCGGTTATTTCAGGAATACGAAAAACAAAAAAACTGATCATTTCCTTTATCATAACTACTTTCCTTTTTGTTGCCTGGGTTCAGATTTACCTTCTGCTAAGAGATTTTGACGTAATTTTTACCTATCTTTTGCTTACAGTACAAATTCCTTTTATTCTTATGATAAACAAAACTCTGCTGGCAAAAGAAAAAGCCGATTATCATCATTTAAGTCTTTTTGCGAAATGGATTATGCTGGCAGGTATCTTATCTATGCTTCTCTTTAATTTTTATCTGCAAAACGGCTTTCCTGTTGAACCCTATCTTTTCACAGGGTGAAGGGCAAATGTTTATCTTTGCTCAGGAAAAAAAGAAATTCTCTGACCAGATGAAAATTTTCGAAAAGTTAGAAAAACTTGATCTGATACTCGCATCGCAATCGCCCCGACGCAGAAATCTGCTTAAAGAAGCTGGATTTCCATTCAGAGTATGGGCTATACCTGGCGATGAAAATTTTCCGGAAAGTTTATCTCCTCATGATATTGCTATGCACCTTTGCAAAAGGAAAGCTGAACCCTTTCTTGAAAAACTGGATGAAAAAAGCATTGTAATAACAGCCGATACGATAGTAGTAAAGGACAAAAAAATACTTAACAAGGCAGGCAACTTTATTCAGGCAAGACAAATGCTTACTCTTCTGTCAGGATCAACCCACCAGGTAATAACAGGTGTTTGTATCACATCGCTCAAAAAACAGATTACATTCTTTGAAAGAACCAATGTTAAGTTTGCTCAACTCAGCAAAGAAGAAATAGATCATTATATAAACACCTGCAAACCATTTGACAAAGCAGGAGCCTATGGTATACAGGAATGGATAGGACTTATTGGTGTTGACAGTATTGAAGGCTCTTACCATAATGTGGTAGGTTTACCGGTAACACGCCTGTATAGGGAATTAAAATCTTTTTTAAAGGATCAGTTTCCCGATACTGATACCAGAAAATAAGAAAAAATAACAGCCAAACTGCAGAAAATGAAGATCGCCATTAACACACAATTGCTCATGCCGGGAAAACTGGATGGAATCGGATGGTATACATACGAAACCTTAAGCAGGATTACTGCCAGGCATCCTGAGCATGAGTTTATTCTTATATTTGACCGAAAGCCGTCTTCTGATTTGAAGTTTCCTCCCAACACGAGGTTTGTTGTGTTATCTCCTCCTTCCCGGCATCCTTTGTTATGGTTTTTACGGTTTGAGATTCTGCTCCCGTTTTTGCTGAGAAAACTAAAACCCGATGTATTTCTTTCACCCGATGGTTGGATGACTCTTAACTCACCCACTCCTTGCATTCAGGTAATTCATGACCTGAACTTTGTACATTTTCCGGAAGATATTCCATTCTTTACCCGTAATTATTACAATATTCTATTCAGGAACTATGCTCAAAAAGCTCGTCGTATTGCCACAGTGAGTAATTATTCAAAGCAGGATATCATAAAGGCTTGGGGAATTTCTCCCGATAAGATTGATGTTACTCATAATGGTTGCAACGAAGGCTACAAACTCGTAAGCCGCGATGAAAAACTATTAACCCGGAAGAAATACGCCCAGGGTTCACCTTATTTCCTTTATGTAGGTGCATTAATACCCCGGAAGAATATTGCCAGAATGTTTGAAGCCTTCAACCATTTCAAGAAACAGGATACACAAAATATCCGTTTACTTGTTGTTGGTCAGAAAAAATGGTGGACTCCGGCCATCAGCGAAGCCTGGGAAAAACTGGAGTACAAAGATGATGTGAGTTTCCTGGGAAGATTGGGGGTTACCGAACTAAATCATTTGTATGCAGCTTCGCTGGCTCTGCTTTTTGTGCCTTACTTCGAAGGTTTTGGTATACCTATCCTTGAAGCTTTCAACTCAGGGGCGGCTGTTATTACTTCAAATGTTACATCTATGCCCGAAGTGGCAGGCAATGCTGCAATGCTGGTTGATCCTTATTCTGTTGATTCCATTTCTGAGGCTATGATCTCACTGAGCACCAATGAAGATTTGAGAAACAGCCTTATTGAAAAGGGAAAAGAAAGAAGCAGGCAATTTTCATGGGATAAAACCGCTGATGCATTATGGAGAACCATTGAAAAGGCTGTTCAGAATACCTGATGGTGTTGAATGAAAAACAGATTTTATTTTTTCCCCAGTTCAAGAATACAAAACCAGGCATATTTGCGCATGAATGGAAGCATCTTAAATGTTAGCCTGTCGGTACCGGAAAGAAACTTCAAAAAAGGTTTAAAAAAAAATGTATTTCTGAAAGGAACGGCAGCAAGTGTGCTCAGGTGGTAAAAATCAACAGAAACTTCCGTAAAATACTCCTTTGCCAGATTTATGTCATCAATAAGCAACGGATGCTCATCCTCTGTTCTCATCTCAGGAGTAGCCCTGCGGTAACGATTTATGAAAAAATTATGCCCCAGGGGCTCATAAAATATTGCCTTGCCTCCCGGCTTTAATACCCTTTTAATCTCACTGAAAGAAATGTTCAAATCAAGGTGATGAATAATAGAATTACCAAAAACCAGATCAAAGGTATTATTATCAAAATCCAGTTCTTCGGCATTCATTTCTCTGAATTCCGTATTAGTAATATTTAATTTTTTTGCTTTATCAGCTGCGGTTTTAATGGCATAATCCGAGATATCGATTGCCACCAGTTTCCCGGCATGTTTTGCCAGGAAAAATGCGTTATCTCCGGGTCCGCAACCATACTCAAGAACTGTTTTCCCTCTTGAATACTGTTCTAATATTTTATTAAGCTTTTTAAGAGAAGCAGCATGGATGGTGTAATACTTATCAGCGGGTTTTCTTACTCCTTCACTAAATGCTTTATTATGATATTCCTTTTCTCGTTTTAGTCGGTCACTCATTACTGGTATTAAAAGTAAGCTTGCAAAGATAAGGAAATATGTACTTAACAAAAGTATTATTTCCTTATCTTTCTATAAGAAATGCAACTATCTTCTGCCTCCGAGGAATATCATAATATAATAAAGCAATGTTGCCAGCGAAGCCAGCGCAGCTACCACATAAGTCAGTGCTGCCCATTTAAGGGCATCTTTGGCATTGCTATGCTCCTCTCCTACAGTTAATCCGGTTTCTCTTAGCCATACCAGTGCTCTTTTGGTAGCATCAAACTCTACCGGAAGGGTAATAAAACTGAAAAGGGTTGTCATGGCAAACATGATTATACCGGCAAGTAAAATACCAGGAAATGTTTGCACTGTAAAAATACCAATTAGCAATATCCACTGCATATACCGTGAACTTACACTGATAACCGGTACCAATGCGGAGCGCATTTTCAGAAATGAATAGGCACGTGCATGCTGAACCGCGTGCCCGCATTCATGCGCTGCAACGGCAGCTGCAGATATACTGCGTCCGCTATATACATCAGGACTAAGATTTACTGTTTTATCAAGAGGATTATAGTGGTCAGTAAGTTTACCGGGTGTTGAAATTACACGTACACCACTGACACCACTATCGCGAAGCATCTTCTCTGCAATCTCACGGCCCGACAAGCCGGAACGCAGTCCCATACGCGAATATTTGGCAAACTTTGATTTCAGCCGGTTACCTACCAGCCAGCTCAGGAGCATAAAAAATCCGAAAATAATCAGAATATTGGTGTCAAAAACCATGTTTTTAAAGTTTAAGTTTTCAAAAAATCATTACAAAATTAGTCAAAAAGTAGGCCATGAAACGAATTCATGACATTATGTCTCGCGTTAAAAATAGTTAAGCGAGCAACTTTAATAATTTATTCACTTAATAAAATTTGAAAACAAACAAGACTTAAAAGGGTTTGTTTAATTTTGGAATTGTTATTACGCTCTTGTCATAATTTATAAACAAACAGTACGATGAAATACTTAAACAACCTGCACAAAAAAACCTTTAAAAAAATTGCCAATTTCTTTTTTCAGGGTTTGCTGTTAATCGCCCCCATTTCCATTACCATTTTTGTCAATTTCAAACTCTTTGAATCTATAGACGGACTGCTACCACTTCGGATTCCCGGACTAGGCTTGTTGATCATTCTTGCATCGATTACTCTAATAGGCATGCTGGGTTCCTATGTAATTCGTACCCCTTTTGCTATACTTTTCAACCGGTTGATTGACCAGGTACCCCTGATCAAAATGTTGTACACTGCTATATCAGATCTGTTGTCGGCCTTTGTAGGTCAAAAGAAAAAATTCACGGAACCGGTTATGGTAATCATGAATCATGAAAGTAACATACGCAAGCTTGGCTTTATAACAGAGCGTGACCTGAAAAACATTGGTATCGGAGATGAGTTTGTGGCAGTATATCTTCCGCACTCTTATAATTTCTCGGGTAATATGTTTATTGTGCCTGCCGAAAATGTGATTCCGGTTGCGGCCAATTCAGCTGATTTCATGAAATTTATAGTCTCAGGTGGAGTTACCCGCGTATAGCATTTCATAAGTAGGATAAAAAACATTTCATTATCAAAAACTTGTCATAAGCTGATTTCTTAATAGCTTTGCCAAAAAAATTTCACAATATGCAAAAACCTGTAATACTGGTTACCAACGATGATGGCATTATGGCCCCCGGTATCCGCAACCTGATTTCCTTTATGCTCGATATTGGCGAAGTAGTAGTAGTTGCGCCCGACAAAGGACAAAGTGGTATGGGCCACGCCGTTACCATTACACATCCTATCCGGCTTGAAAAGATCGCCGTAAACGGCGATCATCAGGAATACAGTTGCAGTGGTACTCCGGTTGACTGTGTGAAGCTTGCAGTAAATAAAGTACTTCATCGCAAACCTGATATTCTGGTTTCAGGCATCAACCATGGCAGTAACGCATCCATCAATGTAATATACAGCGGTACCATGTCGGCAGCTATTGAAGGAGCTATGGAAGGAATCCCCAGTATCGGTTTTTCGCTTCTTGATTTTCGGCTGAATGCTGATTTTGTAGCAGCACGTAAATTAATTCAGCAGATTGTTCGCAATGTGCTAAAGCACGGGCTCCCAAAAGGCAATTGCCTGAATGTGAACATCCCGGCAGTAAAAGAAGATGAGATAAGGGGAATAAGAATATGCCGCCAGGCAAACGCCAACTGGGTAGAGGAATTTGATCACCGCAAAGACCCCAGGGGCAAAGATTACTACTGGCTTACCGGCAAATTTCAGCTGCATGAAGATGTGGATGAAACCGATGAATGGGCACTGGCAAATAAGTACATATCAGTTGTTCCAATACAATTTGACTTTACAGCCCACAAACTTATTCCTGAACTAAAAAACTGGAATTTCAATGCTTAAAAAGGACAACTGGGCACTTGGTGTAGCCATGGGAATACTACTGCCACTGGTAATTTATGGACTGATTTTCTTTTTTGTGAGAAGATATGGAGTGGTAGATGAAGCAAGAGGCATTTACATGATGAAAAAATCCACCATGCAACTCATCGGAATCTTCAGCAATCTTTTTACCTTTCGATATTATATGGTAAACCTAAAATACGATAAAACCGGCCGGGGTATTCTGCTTGCTACCTTTATATATGCGGGTGTGTTCTTTTATTTGAATTTGCATTTTTAACATACTGGTAATATCTGATAAAATAGTATATGCAAATTATTCCCGGGTCTATGCCGTTATATACAAAGCTGCGGAGCAGCGAAACACTAAAGGTGAATGTATATCAGAAATTTACCTGAAAATAATGATTTCAGATAAAAATCTAAACAACATTCCTTACATCCTTTTCGGAGAAATCATATTTTGCAAATTTCCCTGAATCCAGAAAGTAACTCCGTGCCCTTGCCCGCATATTATACCTTAACATCATGGATTCTGCGTATGCACCGCAACTTTTTATTGCCAGTAAATGCCCGCGGCTGGTAACAGGTAACTCAACGGCTTTACCAAACACATCGCTCGATTCGCATACCGGTCCTACTACATCGTAGCTGCTAATTTCACCTGAACTACTGAGGTTTTGAATTTTATGTTTTGCCTGGTAAAGCGATGGGCGCATAAGTTCTGTCATGCCCGCATCGGTAATCACAAATTCCTTATCAACCCCTTTTTTGGTGTACAACACCCGGGTGATCAGGTTGCCGCATTGTGCCACCAAACTGCGACCCAGTTCAAAATGTACCTGAATATGCTTTGGAATTTTCAGATTCCTGGAGATAACACCAAAGAATGACTGAAAATCCGGGATAGAATACACATCAGGATCTTCATAATTCACACCCAGACCGCCTCCAAGGTTCAGGATTGAGGCACCCATGGAAGAAATATCAAACTCTTCCCAAATCTCATTCACTCTTTGGCAAAGCCTGGAAAAAGGTTGCAGGGAAGTAATCTGGGAGCCGATATGAAAATGGAGGCCCATAAAATACAGCCAGGGCGAACGACGGCAAAGATCAAGGGATTCCTGCAACTGCGACGGATGAATTCCGAATTTATTCTCATCCAGTCCGGTCGTAATATATTTATGGGTGTGTGCTTTTACTCCAGGATTTACCCTAAGGGCAACCCTGGCAGTTCTTTTCATTTCAGAGGCTATCTCATCAATCACCCGCAACTCCTCCATCGATTCTACATTAAAGCAAAAAATATCACTTTCAAGGGCATACCTGATCTCATCATCACCCTTTCCTACTCCTGCATAAACAATTTTTTCTGCAGGAAATCCGCGGTGCAGGGCTTCCATAACTTCATTGCCACTGACACAATCGGCACCAAATCTGTAATTGCTTATAATGTTTGTAATAATGGGGTTGTGGTTTGCCTTTATGGCATAATGAATATGGTAACCATACTGATTTACGGCCTGCCGGGCCTGATCAAGTGTTTGCCGCAGCAGATCAAGGTCGTAAAGATAATAAGGTGTTTTTATGTCTGAAGTTGTATCCATAATTCTTGTCGGTTAACAGTATTATTTTTTACAGTTTTATGCAGTACCAGTAAAGCATCTACACAATTGTTTTATGCACTGGCTATTTTGTCATGCTTTTGATTCTTTCTACATTCCCAAGTGATGTACCACCAAATTTTAAAACAAGCATTCTTATTTTGTTAAGGCTAAGATTAAGATTGTGCTTAAAAGCTGTGCAAAGAAAATATATTTGAATGATACTGTGAAATTTCTAAAAACAATAAACTTTTTTATAACTTTGTGTTATATTTTTAACATTTTAAATTATGAATATAGCCCAGGCAGTAGATGAACTTATTTCGGCATCCCCATTTCTTGAGGAGGCACTGTCAGAAGAATTGATCAACGTATCATCCCTTGCACGTAAACTGCAGCCTGATATTGAAAAAACACTACATAAAAAGGTTCAGCCGGGAGCCATAGTAATGGCCATTAATCGCAGGCCATCAGGATTATCCTTTCGCATCAGCAAAGAGATCAGGGAGTTCATGCGCAAACTGGGTGACGTAATAGTACGTTCCAACCTCAGGGATTACACCTTTGAGAATTCTGCAGGACTCATCTCCTGTAATCGCCAACTGATGGATGAAATTGGTGGTGAGAAGGAAATTTTCTGCACCATTTCGCAGGGAGTTTTTGAAACCACCCTTGTAGTAAGCAATTTACTTGAATCACGCATCAAGGAAATTTACCGAAAGGAAAAACTTCTTGCCCAAAAAACCAGGCTCAGTTCCATAACCATCAGGTTGCCTGAAAGCAATACCGAGGTGTCGGGAATATATTATTTTCTATTGAAGAACCTGGCCTGGACTGGTATCAACGTTTGTGAAGTGATATCAACCAGCAACGAGGTTACCTTTGTGGTTGAGGAAAAAGATGTGCATAATGCATTTTCCAGATTAATGGGTATGAAGCAATTATAGATGTTGCTGTGTTTTTTTTTTCAACAAAATGAAGATATCTTTGATCCCGATAATCAAATAAATAATCAATTATACCTGCGTGGCAGCTATAATACTACCAGGAAAAACCTGACTATGCTCAAAATCCATATCCGTAAAAATACTTCTTACCACTACCCTGTATTGTACACCTTGTTGCTCATTGAGAAAAACCGTGGCGAACAGTTCAGTTTTATTGATTCTGCCGAAAATGCAGATCTGGTATGGAATCATGAGCACCCGCGCAGCCAAATCATCAGTCTGGATTTCTATGATGAGCTGGCCAGGATAAATCCTAAGCTTTCGCACAAGCATATCTTTAAGGATGAACAACTGATTCGTGACTCAAATAACAAGAAAGACCTCATCGCCACAATCTTTTATATGGTGAACTGCCTGCAGGAATTTTCAGTAGCTGAAAACGATCTGGATGCTTTAGGCAGGTTCCGTTATGAATCATCTTACCAGAAAAGATTCAACAGCATAGAAAAAAACCTGGTAAAACAATACATGAATGAATTCTGCGAAGCAAAAGGTATTCAAGGTAAAAAAACAGCCAGTGCCTTTTTCATTTCCCATGATATTGACACGATTTACGGTTCGTTATTACAAGATGGATATTGGGCGCTCAGAAGCCTTCGCTTAGGTGACATGTTGAAAGTCATTGCCGTTGAGATCAGTCGCAGGCCCCACTGGAAGAATATGGAAAGGATCATGCACATCAACTCTGAGTACGATGTGAAGAGTACTTTTTTCTGGCTGGTAAATAAAGGCAAAGGCCGGCAAAACATCAGCAATGCCGATTATTCCATACAAAAGGAACAATCGCTGTTGCAGAAAATAAAAGAAAAAGGCTTTGTAAACGGAATTCACAAATCATCCATGGATATGAGTTTTGATGAAGAGTTGGCAAGGGGAAAAATCATTGAACCCTATAACCGCTTTCACTTTCTGAACTTTTTGCCATCAAAACACTGGCCTGAATTATCAGTATCTCCCATTACCTTCGACTCCAGCCTGGGTTTTGCTGAACATTATGGCTTCCGAAATTCTTATGGCAGTGCTTTTCAGCCCTTTGATATCAAAAACAAACGGCCATTCGATTTTGTGGAAACTCCTCTGACTTTTATGGACACAACTTTTCACCATTACATGAAGATGGAAAAGGGAAAGATTGCAGATCTCATTATTAATTTTTACGAAGCAAATCCGCATAATTGTCTTTTCTCGTTACTCTGGCATAATACCTACTTCACCGATTACAAATACAGTGGATACCTGGCAGAATACAAAAAGATACTGTCATTCATTTACGAGAATAAAATCAAAAGCCTGTCCCCTGCCGAAATTATTGCAGAAGCCAGGCTTTCATGGCCGGTTGAATAATATCGTTTTGATTATTCAGCTACAATATTCATTTCATCCAGCAGGTAATCCATGCCTGCATACCGGCTGATAACCCAGAGAATATATTGTGAGTTTACTGCTATGTTCCTGCATTGTTCCGGATCAAACATGATATCACTCATGGTGCTTTCCCAACTACGGTCAAAGTTAATACCTATAAAATTTCCCTGACCATCAATCACGGGGCTGCCGGAGTTTCCGCCGGTAGTATGATTGCTGGCAATAAAGTTGACCACCAGATCACCATGGTGGGTAAAACTGCCATAACGACGGTTTTCCAGCATCGTTTCCAGTCTTTCCGAAATTTGGTAATCCTCCACTTCGGTTTGTGCAGCTTTCTCAAGAATCCCATCACCTGTGGTAAAAGGCAAATACTGAACTGCATCACGCGGATAAGACCCCTCTACCCTGCCGTAGCTGATCCTGAGTGTACCGTTTGCATCAGGGAAGAAGTTATAATCGGGCTTCATTACCCGCAAACCAGCTGTATAAAGGCGATAAAGACTATCAAGCTTACTGTCATGTTTTTGCTGTGCGGACATAAACTCTTCAAAAACAAAACTGCTCAGCTCACGGGCAAACTGAAATGCAGGATCCCTTTCAATGCGACGGTAATGTCGCGGACGATAGCTCTCCAGCAGTTCCATTACCTGTTCCTGCGAAACAAAAGAGCTACGTTTAAAAACACGTTCAACGAACGGCTCAGGATTCTCACCGTATTTTGATTGCAGATCGGCAATTACAGGAGGCACCATCTCACCTGAATATTCCATATATTTCCTTATCATTTCTGCCATGATCTGCCGGTCAATATCACTGTTGTAATTCCTGAAAAAGCTTTCTGCTGATCTTTTTAATTTTTCTATTTCTGCATCAATCTTTTCCTGGTCAGGATCTTTCTCGTTACTCATTGAAACAAGTTGCGCAAACTGTTCGGCAAACCGTGTAATTTCAATTCTTCTTCCGGCTTCAAAATACAACCGCATTGCAAACCTGTTGGGAAGATATTCCAGATAAATCTGTTCAAAAGCACTTATAAGTCCCTTGTATGGTTCCGTTTCTGTTGATCCGGCCGTAGCCCACTGATCAAAATCGCGCTCAAGTTCTTTCTTAACATTTACAGCATCAAGCCGATGCAAACCGCGATTTTCGCCCATCCACTTCTTCCATGCATTGGAAACACCTGCATGTTTACTGGCGTATTGTATACGTACCTTATCACTTTTGGCCATTTCCTGCTCATATATTTGCAATACACGGGAGCGAATATCAATACCCATGGGATTCTTACTTTCTACGATATACTCAACAGCATTGGATGTAATATAGCGTTGTGTGCTTCCGGGAAAACCGTAAACCATTGTAAAGTCATGTTTTTCAATACCACGGTTGGAAACGGGAAAGAAATGATCAGGACTAAAGGGTACATTATCAGTATTGTATTCTGCCGGGTTATTTTCTTCATCGGCATATACCCTGAAAAGTGCAAAATCGCCGGAATGACGGGGCCACATCCAGTTATCCACATCACCACCAAACTTTCCTATTGATGACGGGGGTGCGCCTACCAGGCGGACATCACGATAAATATTATATACAAACAGATAATACTCATTTCCATAGTAAAATGGATTCACCATGGCTTCATATCGTCCGTCTTCTTTCGCCTCATCGGCAATCTCGCGCGAAATTTCTCTTACTACCCGGTTGCGCTGTCTTTCATCCATATTGGGATCAACAGTTTCCATAACCCTGGCCGTCACATTTTCCATACGCACAAGCAGGGTAATGGTAAGGCCGGGATTGGGCAACTCCTCATCCCTGCTGGCTGCCCAGAACCCTTCGGTGAGGTAATCATTCTCCACGCTGCTGTGCGATTGTATTACTCCATAACCGCAGTGGTGATTGGTAATCAGAAGGCCATGATGCGAAATAAATGCCCCAGTGCAGCCCCTGCCGAACCGTACAATAGCGTCTTTCAAACTGGCACCATCTTCATTATACAGATCAAGTGCTTCCAGTTCAAGACCCAGCATCTGCATTTCTTCAATATTCTTTTGAATGAGCGACGGAAGCCACATTCCTTCCACCGCAAAACTCCTTAAGCTGACAAACATCAGCAAAATCAGACCAAATAAAAGTTTCTTTTTCAACATAATTATGGTTTTTGAAAGGGTAAAAAAACCGGCTTATTCAAAAATAAACCGGTTAAAATACTTCATTTAGATGTTATGCAATGGCAATACAACTGATCTCCACATCTGCACCGAGCGGCAGACCCGCCACCTGAACAGTTTCACGGGCCGGAGCATCATCGCCAAAATAGCTGCCATATACCTCGTTGATATTCGGAAAGTTCTTCATGTCGGAGATAAAAATACTGCATTTTACCACATTCGAGAATTCCAACCCGGCTTCCTGTAAAATTGCTTTCAGGTTTTCCATCACCATGCGGGTTTGTTCTTTTATATCCCCCTTTACCTGTTCGCCATTGGCAGGATTAATGGGTACCTGACCTGAAACATATAATGTATTTCCGGCCATGATAGCCTGGTTGTAAGGACCCAGCGGAGCAGGTGCCTTGGTTGTTGTTATGATTTTCTTTGTCATGACTGATAGTTTTTGAAATGATTTTTATGTAAGTATTCCTATGCGGACAAAAATAAGAAATAAAATCAAGGTCAGATGATATGAAAAGCAAACTATTCCTGAAAATATACCCTTTTCACCCTGGATGCAATTCCTGTAAAAATTTCGTAGGGGATGGTTTCCAGTTTTTCGGCCAGTAATTGCACGGGAAGTTCCTTCCCGAATATGATCACTTCATCGCCTTCCTTTGCGGGGATATCAGTAAGATCAATGGTACACATATCCATGGAGATATTCCCTATGATGGGTGCCTTTTGTGCATTAACCATGAGATATCCCCGGCCGTTGCTCAACCTGCGGCTCAGTCCGTCGGCATATCCCACCGGTACTATACCAATGCGTGTTTCACGATGAAGATGCCCTGCCCGGTTATAACCTACGGTTTCACCGGCCGGTACAGTTTTTATCTGCGATATAACAGACTTAAAAGTGTTTACCGTTTGTAACTGTGCTTCCATATCTTTATTTCCATCCACACCAAACATGCCGATGCCCAGTCTTACCATATCGTACTGTGCTTGTGGGAAGCGGCTTATGGCGGCTGAATTGGCAATGTGTTTCAGAAAAGGATAGCCCAATCCTGTGTCCAGCTTTCCGGTCATTCGTTCAAACATTTTCAACTGTTCATGAGTAAAACCATCGAAATGCGCCATATCGGAAGCTGCAAGGTGAGAAAACACAGATGCCACTTTCAGCAGTGAGTTTTTATGCAATATTTCCAGCAGATCATCCAGTTCTTTTTCCATGAAACCCATACGATGCATACCGGTATCAAGCTTTATGTGTATTGGAAAACCGGATTGCCCGGGGGTTAACGGGTTTAGCTCCGCTTCCCGCATCAGTCTTTTAAGAAGTTCAATTGAATATACTTCCGGTTCAAGCCGGTAACGAAACAATATATCCAGGTTGTGAAGTTCGGGGTTCAGCACCATGATGGGCATAGTAATTCCGGCATTCCTGAGTTCCTTCCCTTCATCGGCGAAAGCCACAGCAAGATAATCTACCTGATGATATTGCAACACACCCGCAATTTCATAGCTGCCGCTTCCATAAGAAAATGCTTTAACCATGGCTGCAACTTTTACGCCCGGTTTGAGCACCGACTTGTAAACATTCATGTTATTTACCAGCGCATCCAGGTCAATTTCAAGTACGGTCTGATGATCCTTGAACTGTAGTTTACTGGTTATACGCTCGAATCCGAAATCGCGCGCTCCTTTCAGCAGGATTCCCTGGTCACGGAACATGCCGGTGTCATAATTGCTAAGAAAATCTTCAGTACTTTGAAAAAAGCGGGCATTCAAATCCTGGAAATCTTTGCTTCTTGATGAGATATCAGGACCTATTCCTATAACATTCTCAATATTTTTCGCTTTTACCAGGTCGGCCACATCCTCATACAAACGCGAAGTCGAAACGCCTGCCTGCAGAATATCAGAGATGATCAATGTCTTATCCATCTGTTTTACCTGTGTATTCAGAAAGTCGAGTGCTACCCCCAGCGAAAGCACATCTGAATTATAGGCATCATCAATCAAGGTGCAGTTGTTTATTCCCTGACGCAGTTGCAAACGCATGGCTACAGGCTGCAGGCGCATAAGCTTTTCAGAAAGTTCTCTATTATCCAATCCGCAACTATGAATATAAGCAATGCAATGCAGAGCATTTTCCAATGAAGCATCATCGCTGAACGGTATGGTGTATTGCCTGATTTTACCTGAAATATTCACCTCTACCCAGGAATGGTTCTGGTGATATTCCACATCCAGGAGTTGCATATCCGTATCAGGAGTGCTACCCCAGCGAAACAACTTCAGGTCATTGCGATCGCGTGCCCAACGGCGAATAGTTTTATCGAGCAGATCATTATCGCAGCGGTATACCAGTAAATGGCTTTTTGAAAAAAGCTTCAGTTTTTCGATGATCTTATTTT
This sequence comes from Bacteroidales bacterium, assembly GCA_046261715.1. GTDB lineage: Bacteria > Bacteroidota > Bacteroidia > Bacteroidales > UBA7960 > SKVR01. The sequence continues at coordinate 14,146 of JBHEOF010000014.1, read as the reverse complement.
CCCTTCGGGGGAAGCCCTCATCGTGGGCCGGACCAATGTTGGTAAAAATACCATGTTCCGGTTGAATGATCTTTTCAAGCTTCTCCATCTCGCCAGGTTGAGAAATACCTGCTTCAAAGATGCCCATCTCATGAAAATGATCCATCTGCCATACCGAAAGCGGCACTCCCGTTTGAGAATTGTAACTCCGTGGATTTTTTACGATGAAAAACCTGTCGGCCAGCAGATGTGCCAGCCATTCCTTTACAATGGTTTTACCATTGCTGCCGGTAATGCCTGTAACGGGTATCTTAAACTGATTACGGTGTTCTGTCACCAGTTTTTGCAATGCTGACAGGGTGTCATCGACCAGGATAAAAGCCGCCTGTGTAAGCCATCTGTTATTTTGGGGCAAATGTGAAACAACAAAGCATGCTACACCCTTCTGTAAAAGCCCGTCAATATAATTATGGCCATCATTCTTTTCTGTTTTGAGCGCAAAAAAAACGGCTGAGCCCGGAAATACCAATCGACGGCTGTCGGTAAGCAGGAAACGGATATCTGCCTGCTGTTCCGTTTTACCTGACAATTGCCCGCCGGTAATCCGGGCAATTTGTTGTATGGAATAGCTAATGGCCATAGTGAGGATTACATTTATCTGCTACAGTATGGGTTCGTCAGATTGGTCGGTAAGGGAATTAAGTTCGTTCTTATCGGCATCGCTATCTTCTTCCAATGACGAAATCTTCAGCGGATTCCGGGTAATCTCATCATACAGGCGACGGTTTTTTACAACATCAACTGCCATATAAACAGCTTCGCGAAATGATTCAGATGATGCGATGTTCTTACCGGCCAGATCGAAGGCGGTACCATGAGCCGGAGAAGTGCGCACAACCGGTAATCCGGCTGTAAAGTTTACGCCCGACTGAAATGCCATAGATTTAAAAGGGATAAGTCCCTGGTCGTGATACATAGCCAATATACCGTCGAACCCACCAAATGTTGATGAACCAAAGAATCCATCAGCAGGATATGGACCGAAAGCAAGCATTCCCATATCGAATGCCTTTTTTATAGCAGGAATAATAACGGTTTCTTCTTCCACCCCCAGTATACCCTTATCGCCGGCATGGGGGTTCATGCCCAGCACAGCAATTTTAGGTTTGCGTATACCAAAATCGCGCACCAGCGAATTATTCATGATACGAATCTTTTGCAGGATCAAGTCCTGCGTAATAGCACCCGACACTTCACGCAGGGGCATATGACCGGTGATCACCCCGATACGCATGCTGTGGCTTACCATAAGCATCAGGTAATCGCGGCTCTCAAACTTACCTGCCAGATATTCGGTATGACCGGGAAAATTGAAATCCTTGCTTTGAATGTTCTGCTTATTGATAGGCCCTGTTACCAACGCATCAATGCGTCCGGCACCCAGATCAACCGTAGCAGCTTCCAGTGCCATAAAAGCAGCTTTACCGGCCACATCCGTACTTTGTCCAAGATCTACTTTAACCTCCTGGGTGATCACATTTACCAGGTTAATCTTTTCATCCAAAGCCTGATCGGCGCTGCGGACCACATTAAAGGCAATTTCACCCATATTTAGTGCCTTGCGATGGTATGAAGCTACTTTAGAACTGCCATACAACACAGGAGTAAAATATTCAAATATGCGGGAGTCCTGCAGAGATTTCAGGATTACTTCATAACTGATGCTGTTCACGTCGCCATGTGTAATTCCGATACGCAGGGGTTTTATCTTTTCAACAGGGGTGCTTTCCCTTTCTTCTTGTTCGTTGTATTCGTTTTCCATTGTAATGAAAAGGTTTTGAATTTGAGGGCAAAGTTACAATAAATTATTGTTGGTATGTTGAGGTTGATGTCAAGGTTAAGGTTAAGATTAAGGTTAAGGTTGAGCGATAGCGATTCGGGATTGATGGGTTAAAATATTTTGGGTTGAGAAGTTGAGATGTTTTTTGTTTACTTTGCAATTTAAGCTTTTGCTGAACTATTCCCCCTTTGAAGGGGGCCGGGGGGATGTCAATTGGCTAAAAGGTTGATATATTGAGAAGTTTAGGAATCATGGAGTTGGAAATTGCAGAGCCAATGTAAATTTTGTATCTTTGCACTTGCAATTCACACAAGGGGCTGATTTGGATTAGACAGCAAGTTGAGTGGGATTGTAAGCATGCCGAGTGTTGTGAATATGGCTCGTAAATCCTAATTCACAAAGCCTATAAACGGCGACAATCACAATTACGCAATGGCAGCCTAATAGTAGCTATTAGCTGCTTGCTGTTTCCCGGAAAGCGACGTCCGTTAGCGTTCCGAGTGAAGCATCGATAAAATACGGAATAAGGCAGGTAAAGCTTCGGTGCCTGCACGAAAAACAAAGAAGCTCTGGCTGAAGATAGGGTTGCCTTTTCCCGGTCCGATGCCGAAATCCCAACTAAAGGCTAAGCATGTAGAAAGCACTTTCGCTGCTTGTTTGGACGAGGGTTCAAGTCCCTCCAGCTCCACAAATGACCCTGACCTTACGGTTGGGGTTTTTTATATATCCCATCAATTTATGTTCAATTGTTTTTTTCTTTAATTGCTTGCAAGCTGGCAAATATTAAAAAATACAGAAGCCCGGTAGGTTTAAATCTTAGGCTATTATCAGCCTTCTTACTCCGTACCGTCCAACATCCTCCGCAACGAATGCCGGATACCCGGACTAAGTGTTTCAGTGTAATGCTCCTGCAGCAGAAAATGAAGTTCCTGCAAAAGCTCAGGATATTTTTTTGCCATGGCGAACATGATGCGAAAGGCGGTAATGCGGGATGACGGGCTTTTGCCTGGATTTTCCCAGATACCCATGCAAATATCAAACAACTCCCCTTCCTGATCTTCGTTGATTTGTAGCCTTTCAATGATTTTAAGCAATTCGCGCTGGTGGCCGTCTCTTTTTCCACGCAAAGCAGAAATTAGCGCCGGAAGGTAAGGCTGTAAACGTAAATCATGATCTTCCATGGCATGAAACAAAACCCATGCTGCGCGCCAGGCAGTTCTTTCATCGGATTGCAGGACCAGCTGAATTGCTTCATCAAAAACGGCAGGATTTTCCCTAAGTAAAGAAACGATGGAGTCTTTTTGCAAGTGGACATTGAGTAGATCTTTCAGTGAGGGAGTCATAAATTACCTGTTGCTTGAAGATGTTCTAAGGTAGGTAATTTTAGGAATACCAAACCTGAACCTTTCAGAAATTTTACCAATTGGTTTACAAACCAAAATCTTAAAAATTATTGTAGCTGGATTTTTTGACAGGAGAATGTCAGTTATAAAAGTTTGCGAATTCCTCATCAACAAAATAAACGAAACCATCTGTTTTTTACAAAATCACTTCTTACTTTTTTATAAGTCCATATTAACAAAGTATATACAACCAAAAATTAACATTTAACCGGAAGACTAAACCGGCATAAGACCTCAACCCCCTTATTTCAAACGTTTGCGGAAGGTGCTTTTGCACTTAAAAATGAGCTTAACCGGGTTGTATATATTAAGTAAAGGAGGGCTTGTATATGAACCTGATTACATTTACATGGTATTAAAATCAAGTTATTCAAAATCTATACTATATTTTATTAACCCAAACCTAAATCAAACACATATGAAAAGAATTCTTACGATGCTATTCTTCTTAAGTTTCTCCTTTACCTTGTTTGCCCAAAGCGGTCAGGTAATTACGGATGAAAGAGAAGATGGCTGGAGGCTCATGGTCGATGGTGAGCCATTTATGGCGAACGGGATGAACTGGGATTATTTTCCCATTGGTACAAATTTTATGTACAGCTTATGGAACCAGCCCGATGATTTCATCAAAAAGGCATTGGATGAAGAAATGTCTTTACTGAAAAACATGGGCGTTAATGCCATTCGTGTATATACCGGTATCCAGCCCAAGTGGATAGAGTATATATATGAAAATTATGGAATTTACACAATGCTCAATCACTCCTTTGGCCGTTACGGACTTACTTTAGATGGTGCCTGGGTTGCTAATACAGAATATTCAGACCCCCGGGTTATTGAACTACTGCTAAAGGAAGTAACTGAATTGGTTGAGGAATACAAAGATACACCTGGCTTGTTATTGTATCTTCTGGGAAATGAGAATAACTATGGTTTATTTTGGGAAGGTGCTGAAACTGAAGATATTCCTATAGAAGACAGAACATCTACTATCAGAGCCCGCCATATGTATAAACTTTTCAATGAAGCTTCATTAGCCATGAAAGCCATTGATTCAAATCATCCTGTTGCACTTTGCAACGGAGATTTATTGTTTCTTGATATAATTGCTGAAGAATGCCCTGATGTAGATATTTTCGGGGTAAACGTATATAGAGGTATTTCTTTTACCGATATGTTTGACAGGGTAGAAAATGAATATGGTAAACCCATCCTTTTAACAGAGTTTGGCTCAGACGCCTTCAATGCCATTACAAAGGAAGAGGCACAAAGAGAACAAGCAATTTACAATACTGCCAACTGGATGGAAATTTATGAAAATGCTGCCGGTATTGGAAAAGCAGGCAATTCAATCGGTGGTTTTACTTTTCAGTTTAGCGATGGATGGTGGAAATATGGCCAGACAGAAGGTCTGGATGTACACAACACCAATGCCTCATGGGAAAATGGAGGATATCAATTTGACCACATTCCAGGTGAAACCAATATGAATGAAGAGTGGTTTGGCATTTGTGCCAAAGGGCCAACTGACGCCATGGGTTTTTACCAGTTATTTCCCCGGGCAGCATATTATGCATTGAAGGAAGCTCACGATTTTAATCCTTATGCAGAAGGAACTACATCAGCTAATGTTAGACAACATTTTGATAACATTATTATTGGTGAAGCATTTCTCAAAGCCAGAGGCGACAGAGCAGCAATGGAAGGAGAAAGGAACAGAACAATCCGTTTAAGCCGTTTTACTGCTGAGCTTTATAGTTTTAATACAGGGGGTAATTTGATTACCACACCTGATGATCCCATTTCTGGTAGCACTACCTATCCCGATCAATTGGGTTTTGATGATATGCAGTCATTCTATATTGGTTTTGAAGCCAATCCGGCACCCAATTTCAGGGGAAATGTTGAGTTTAATATTTTGGGGAATGTTGCCCAAAACCCCATTGATCAGATATTTTATGAAAACAGGGGTCGGAAAGTGGAAATAAATAGTGGTGAGGGTAATGTGAATGTGGAATCATTGAACAGAATTCAGGTTTACCGGGCCAGTTACCAATGGAACCATAAGTGGTTTGATCTGGATGGTTTTTACCGCACCGGACGTTATCACTGGGGTTATGAAGGAGACTTCTTTGGGTTATACCCTGAAGCTAACTACGGCCCCAATATTGACCTTTATAATGGTGTTGCCCCATTTGGTTTTGAACTGGAGGGGAAAAGACAATTTAAGGACTTAAAACTTGCTTTTGGTCCGCAGTTATGGTGGGGGGCAAACCCTGCTTTCCTGCTTAAGTATGGTAAAGAAGTTGGAAAATTCGAAATTACAGGTATTTACCATGAAGACCTTGATCAGTTAGGATTAACTGAAAGTTCTTTCGCCATACCACAACCAAAAACAAGAAGGGTAACCCTTCATGTAAACAGGGAGTTTGGCAAATTTGGAATAGACATCGGCGGTATTTGGGCCGGACAGCCACTGCAGGGTCGTGAATTTCAAATTTACAGAGAAGAAGATGGTGCAGAGAATGTGTATATTGATGAAATCAAACCCGAAGATAACTGGGGTGGAAAAATAAAATTAACCTATACAGGAGGAAGATTTAACTGGTACGCTCAATCAGCTATTAACGGGCTTGTAGCGCAAGGGGGTGCAGATCAAACCCTCACCTTTACCGGGTGGAGGTTAAAAGACAGCGGAAGCGGAAACCAAATGAATGTTCTCACAGGGATCGCTTATAATTTAGGCAATTTACAGATTGCCCCCAATTTTTTGTGGCAAAAACCTATTGAAGGTCCTATTCCTGCTTCTGTATCAGCTCCCGGTCGTCCCAGAAATATTCTTTCAGATCCCTTCGTGGTCAGATCTAACAGGGAACAAATATCAGGTGAAATTTTGTTCACTTACGATCCTACGCCCGGTACCTGGATGTACGACTGGGAAAGTGACAGAACAGAAGATGCCGGTATGGCAGTTAGCCTGGGCTTTGTGTACCGTCATTTACCTACAACTATGGATGCTGCTATTGGAATTTTACCCGATGGCCGCACTACATTTGCCTTCCCCGGTGCTCCACCTGCCAAAGATTTATGGGAAGTACATGCAAGAGTAGTTTCTAAACTAACAAGTCAATCCGGTTTCATTGCCACTATCTATGGCGGTGATGCCCAGGCCAATGGTAGTGATGATCGTACCATCAGCCGCTATGGTATGGATTTGTTAATGATATACAGAAAAGTAAGTCTAAACTCATTTATCAGAATTAATGACTGGGGACCCTACGATTATCATCGTGATTTTAATCTCACTTTTCCGCTTCAGTTAATGGCTGACCTGTCAACTTCTTTGGGTAGCCCCGATTGGTTGAATATACCAAATACACGTATCGGTTTAAGGGGAAAATATCGTACCTTAGATAGGTTTTCGCCAAGATATTCTCCAACACAAATTGTTGACGGTAGTGGCGAACTGATTCCTGATCCTGATGCTATTGGTTTTGACAATGGCAATGAATGGGAAATCATGACCTATGTACTAATAAATATTGGTAATTAAAAAATTAGAAAAAAATGAAAACAAATATATTTATTCGCTTTTCGCAATTGATCATGGCAGGGGCTTTTATAGTCTTTTTCCTGAGTTGCGAGCGCGACATAACAGATTTAGAAGAAGCATCATTTCCCACCAATCCGGAGATATTTATTGACGGGTTTAGTGCTGGGTTAAACTATGCAGCCTTTGGGGGTTCCGTTCCCTCAGCTTTTAATGTGGATAACAGCGTAACCCATGATAATTCATCGGCTTCTATGAGATTTGAAGTACCCGATGCCGGAGATCCCAGAGGCTCATTTGCCGGTGGCGTATTTTATACGGAAGCCGGTCGCGACTTATCCGGCTACAATGCACTTACATTCTGGGCAAAAGCTTCACAATCCAGCACTATTGGTGATATTGGTTTTGGAAACGATTTGGGCCAGAACAAATTCCTGGTATCTTTTCAGGGCTTGAACATCAGTACAGGATGGAAAAAGTATATTATTCCCATACCTGATCCTTCCAGGCTTACCGCTGAAAGAGGTATGTTCTGGTATGCTGCCGGAAATATTGATGGTAAAGGTTTTACTTTCTGGATTGATGAAGTGAAATATGAAAAACTTGGAACCATAGCACATCCCGAATATGCAATTTTGAATGGTGAAGAACAGGTAGAAACATCTTTTATAGGGGTTTCAAAATCAATTGGTGGTTTAACTTCCACCTTTAATTTACCTACTGGAGTTAATCAGTCTGTAAATATCGCACCGGCATATTTTGAATTCCAATCATCAGACCCTTCCATTGCTGCCGTTGATGAAAACGGAAGACTCACTGTTACCGGTGGTCCGGGAAATGCTCAGATTACAGCCAATGTGGGAGATACCGAAGCGGAAGGATCATTAACAATTCAATCATTAGGGGTGTTTGAAACTGCACCTACACCCATACATGATCCTGAAAATGTAATTTCAATCTTCAGTGATTTTTATGAAAATGTGCCTGTTGACTTTTATAATGGATACTGGGAACCTTATCAAACAACTCTTTCGGCAGATTTTGAAGTAGAAGGAGATAGAATTCTGAATTATACCGATTTTAATTTTGTGGGTATACAATTTACTTCTCCTACGGTAGATGCCACTGCAATGACGCATCTGCATGTGGATATTTACCTTCCTAATATTCTTGATGGCAATGCTCAGTTAAAATTTGAAATTGTTGATTTTGGAACCGGAGGAACAGGAATTTATTCTACAAATATATCAGTTGCCCAGTCGCAACAATGGATCAGTCTTGAAATACCTTTTTCAGAGGTTGCCGGACTAACCAGCAGAGCCGAACTTGCACAAATTATTTTTGTAGATGAATTGGGCAACATTCCGGGTTTTTATGCAGATAATATCTATTTCCACATGAACTAGCACTGACAAGGCTTTTCATCAAACATTAAAATATAATAAATATGAAAACAACATATATGATAAATAAAGCACATATCAGTGTCATGTTAATTCTGCTTTTGGCAGCCTTCTCCGGATGTGATCGTGACGATTTTCAGAAACTGGACGAGCGCAACTGGCAACTGGTATGGAGTGATGAATTTGATGGTGATGCAGGTGAATTACCTGATGCATCCAATTGGACCTTTGACCTGGGAACCGGTCAGGATGGCTGGGGAAACGCTGAACTACAAAGCTATACAAATAATCCCCAGAATGTATCAATGGACGGCGACGGAAACTTGGTAATTACCGCCATTCAGGATGGTAACAGTTTTACCTCTGCCAGAATAAAAACTCAGGGTTTGTTTTCTCAGCAATATGGTCGTTTTGAGGCCAGGTTAAAAACTCCGTACGGGCCTGGTTTATGGCCTGCTTTCTGGATGCTGGGCGAAAACATCGAAACCGTAAGTTGGCCGCAATGTGGCGAGATAGATATTATGGAACTCAGAGGGCAGGAGCCTGATATTATTCATGGTTCTATTCATGGACCCGGCTATTCCGGTGGAAACCCAATAACAAAAAGTTATGCCCTGATTAACGATCGTTATGATACTGATTATCATATTTTTGCCATTGAATGGGATAAGGATAAAATTGACTTCTTGGTAGATGATTATTTATATCAGCGCATCGAAAATACCGATGTGCCCGGTGAATGGGTGTATGATCAACCGTTTTTTATTCTTCTGAATGTTGCGGTTGGTGGTAACTATGTGGGCTTCCCTACAGCACAAACCCCGTTCCCGCAAAAAATGGTTATCGATTATGTAAGAGTATATACTGAATCAAATTAGTAATTACTTTCAAATAAAGAAAACATGAATAGATTAAGAAATTTATTTATTTCATTCATCCTTAGTATCATTGTAATGAGCAGTTGTTCCGGACCCCAAAGTATGGAAACAGAGATCTTTGAAACTTCGGAAAGCGGTAATAAACTTACCCGGCTTACTGAGTTCGCCGACATTGAAGGTAAAGCAGATATTATCATTTTACCTGACGAAAAATTCCAGACCATTACCGGCATAGGCGGATCTTTTACCGAATCTTCAGCTTACCTGCTTAATCAATTAAGCCTGGAAAACCGTAATAAAATTCTGGAAGCTTATTTCGGAGAATCGGGTGCAAGGTATTCATTGACCCGCACCCATATGAACTCATGCGATTTTTCGCTGGGCAATTATTCTTATGCTCCTGTTGAGGGAGATGAGGAACTGCAGCATTTTTCCATTGAAGAAGATATGGATGATATTATTCCAATGATCAAAGATGCCATGGCCATTTCAAAAGATGGATTTAAAATTATATCATCTCCCTGGACAGCTCCTCCCTGGATGAAAGATAACAACGACTGGAAAGGTGGCAGACTATTGCCGGAATATTATGACACCTGGGCATTGTTCTTTTCAAAATACGTTGACGCCTATCGTGAACAAGGCATTGATATATGGGCCTTTACCGTTGAGAATGAACCCCTGGGCAATGACAGCAACTGGGAGAGCATGCATTTTACGCCTGATGAGCAGAACGAATTCGTAAAAAATCACCTTGGGCCACAACTCAGAGCCGACAGTCATGATACCAAAATACTGGGATACGACCAGAATCGGGATGCCGAACTCATCGAATGGGTGGATGCCATGTTCGACGATGAGGATGCAGCAGAATACTATGATGGAACGGCAGTTCACTGGTATGGAAGCACTTTCTGGCATTTCCCTGATGCATTGCAATACGCTTACAACAAAGCTCCGGGCAAGCATTTGATACAATCTGAGGCATGTATTGATGCTGAAATACCTAAATGGCAGGATGATGCATGGTACTGGGCTAAAGAAGCAACAGACTGGGGATGGGACTGGGCACCCGAAGAAAGAAAGCATCTCCACCCCAAATACGTTCCGGTTTTCAGGTACGCCCGCGATATTATAGGTTGCTTTAACAATCGGGTAGATGGTTGGGTAGACTGGAATATGGTACTCGATAGACAGGGCGGACCTAACTGGGCGCAGAACTGGTGCGTGGCTCCTGTTATTGTTGATCCTGAAGCCGACGAAGTATACTTCACACCAATATATTATACTATGGCCCATTTCAGCCGGTTTATCAGGCCCGGTGCTGTCAGGATCGGGTTCGAGAATACAGATGAAGACCTGCTGGTAACTGCCGTGCAAAATCCCGATGGAAGCATAGCTGTAGTACTTTTCAATCCCACTGAAGAAGCAAAAGGAATAAACCTTTCGTTGCATGGAGAATCTATGAATTTTGCCATCAGTGCAAAAGCTATTCAAACCTTTGTTATAAATAATGACAGAGTAACAAAAACTATTACCTGAATTCTTATTCAAATCATTAAGTAATGACATCATATACAACACCTTTAAAAGACAGAGTACCTCTCGGGCAAAAAGCAGCCTTTGGTGCAGGACATTTGGTTAACAATTTGTTGCCGGGAGCCTTGGGGGTCTTTATGTTCTTTTTACTTACTGCATTTGGGATGGACCCTTTTCTTGCCGGTTTACTTGGCGGGTTGCCCAGGTTTTTCGATGCTATCTCCGACCCCATCATGGGGTACATAACAGACAATACCAAGTCGCGGTTTGGGCGCAGAAAACCCTATATTTTTATAGGAGCCATTTTGAGTGGTACTCTGTTTGCTGTTTTATGGCAGCTCAACCCCGAGAATTCTCAGATGTACAATTTCTGGTACTTCCTTATTCTTTCTATCATATACCTTCTTGGAAATACCATGTTTTCCACGCCTCTCATCGGCCTTGGTTATGAAATGACATCAGATTATAATGAACGTACCCGTTTGATGGGTTTCTCTCAAACCCTGGGGCAAGTCGCCTGGATGATTGTTCCATGGTTTTGGGTGCTTATTGCCAATCCTGATTTATTTGAAACCCAGGCCATAGGTGTACGCCGACTTTCGATCATTGTTGGCGGAATATGTATGATCCTGGGGATAATGCCGGCGTTGTTCTGCAAAGAAATAGACCAGACAAACCTTACCAACAGAGATGATCTCACATTGAAAAATATTGCCAAAAACTTTAATGGGCTGATCAAAAACATGATTCAGATTTTTAAAAACAAGCAATTTGTCAAGCTCTGTGGAGCAACATTTTTGGTATTCAATGGCTTTCAAATGGTGGCTTCTTTCAGCTATTTTATTATTGTTTTTTATATGTTCAGAGGAGACTATGGCGCAGCAGGTACATGGCCGGCGTGGTTTTCTACTGTTAGTGCTTTATCTACAGCATTTCTGATTATCCCAATCATCACTAAGATGGCGAATAAATGGGGCAAAAAGAATGCCTTTATCGTAGCCACTTTTCTCTCTTTAATAGGATATGGATTAAAATGGTGGGGATTCAACCCTGAAAATCCATGGTTAATGTTCATGCCTTTGCCCCTTATGGTCTTTGGTATTGGGGGGCTTTTTACCCTGATGATGAGCATGACGGCCGATGTATGTGACCTGGATGAGCTAAATAATGGGATGCCCAGAAAAGAGGGCACCTTTGGAGCCATATACTGGTGGATGGTTAAACTCGGTCAGGCGTTGGCACTGGTACTTGGTGGCCTGGTACTGAAATTGGTAGGGTTTGACCAGAATGCATCCTTACAAACTGCAGAAACGTTAACCAATCTGCGACTGGCAGATATTATTGTCCCTGCGTTTACTGCCGGATTGGCTATTGTTGTAATGTGGAATTATAATCTTACCGAAGACCGCGCCAGGGAAATCAAAAACGAACTGGTAAAAAGACGTGGAGAGTTATAAACTGCGTAAAATAAAAAACATAAATCTTTAAATAATAAATAATATGTCATTCAGACCCGATCATTTTTTAAGCTACAAAAAACCCGGCAAATCAGCGGAACTCCAGTTTCTGGAAGACAAATCTGATGAAGATATCAGGAACCTGTTTCTGGAAATACTTTATGGTGGAATACACGGATTCTGCTTTAGTCTTTATGAAGACGGACAAAAACCCGGTGATATTATTAACGAAGGGCAAATCAGAAGAAGGATGGAGATTTTGAAGCCTCATACCCAATGGATACGGTCATTCTCATGCATCGAAGGCAATGAAATTATCCCCCGAATTGCAAAGGAATATGGCCTGAAAACTTTGGTGGGTGCATGGCTGGGAACAGATGAGGAAAAAAATCAACAGGAAATCGATAGTCTAATCAGCCTGGCAAAGGAAGGTCTGGTAGATATCGCTGCGGTGGGAAATGAAGTGCTTTACCGTAATGATCTTTCCAAAGAAGAACTCTTGTATTTTATTCAGCATGTAAAAAACAAAATCCCCGGCATTCCTGTTGGGTATGTGGATGCTTATTACGAGTTTGTGCAACACCCCCAAATTACAGAGTTGTGCGATGTTATTTTAAGCAATTGTTATCCTTTCTGGGAAGGTACTGATTTTAAATATTCACTGCCACACATGCAAAACATGTATCATACCGCAAAGATGGCTGGCAAAGGAAAACCTGTTATTATAACTGAAACCGGCTGGCCAAGTAAAGGTGAAAGCCTTGGTGGAGCTATACCTTCCAATGAAAATGCCATTAAATATTTTATCAATACCCATTTGTGGGCTATGGATGAAAATATCGGAGTATTCTACTTTTCATCGTTCGATGAATCGTGGAAAGTGGGTGGCGAAGGCGAAGTTGGTGCATACTGGGGTATATGGGATAAAAATGAGAAACTAAAATTTGGCAATGAATACGTTTAATGCTTTACAAATTACACCAGGAAGGGCCATCTGCTATTCCGGTTTCAGGCAGGGGCAGAATCCCGGCGGGGTGTATCCAACTTATGATGAAGTGAAAGAAGACTTAATGCTTCTTCATGGGCATTGGAAATACATCCGGTTGTTCGATTGTGATCAGCATGCTGAAACGGTTTTGGATGTCATTAGTAAGGAAAAGTTAGACTTTCAGTTGATGCTCAGTGCATATATCACGGCTGAAATGAACAATTTCAATTGTCCGTGGAATGGAGGTGTATACTCGGAAGAACGATTGGAAATAAACCGTGTACACAATCAAAATAGTATAAACCGGCTCATTCAACTGGCCAATCAGTATTCAGATATCATTTTTTCTCTTTCAGTAGGTAATGAAGCCTGTGTAGAGTGGACAGATCATTACGTGCCGGAAAAAAGAGTGCTTGGTTATGTGCGGCAGGTAAAAAGCAAAACAAAACAACCGGTTACCTTTTGCGAAAATTATGTTCCCTGGCTTGCAAAACTGGGGAAATTAGCACAAGAAGTAGATTTTATTTCAATACATACCTACCCGGTTTGGGAATATAAGCATATCAACGAGGCGCTTGACTATACAAAAGAGAACTACTATTC
>JBHEOF010000014.1:0-496 GCA_046261715.1 Bacteroidales bacterium | reverse complement strand
TGGGCAACCGACTCCAATGGAAGAGGCATCAGTCCTGAAAATGTGAATGAAAATTATCAGAAAATATATTTTGAGAATCTCATGGAATGGGCAGAAAAAGAAAACATCCTTACATTCTTTTTTGAAGCTTTCGATGAAACATGGAAAGGATCACCTGAACCGCAGGAGCCTGAAAAACATTGGGGGTTATTTAAAATTGACCGTACGCCCAAATTAGCAATAAATCAAACAATTCAAAAATAAAATCTAAAAAAGTCTATCTAAAGGAGTAGACCAATAAAATAAATTAGTATTAACCTAAAATTAAAATTTAACATTATGAAAAAGTTTACGATTATTTTTTTGATGCTCATAGCATCATTTACCTATGCTCAAAATACACCCATCGATTTTGAAACGGGTGGATTCGGAGCAGATTGGACATGGACGGTATTTGAAAACGAAACAAATCCACCGTTAGAAATTATTCCCAATCCGGATCAAACCGGTGCCAATA
>JBHEOF010000139.1:0-5037 GCA_046261715.1 Bacteroidales bacterium | reverse complement strand
GCTTTGTGTGGTCAGCATGTTTTTAATATATGTGGGGAAAAATCTGGCAGCAGAAATCATATTCGGATTGGGCCTGGTGATGCTGATTATTTCTCTTACCATTAGTATATGGGAAATTATTATCAGTGTGAAGGCATTAAACCTGCACATCAGTGACCTTGAAAAAGATAAACCCAAAACCATCTAAGCGCTTTTCACCGACCCTGTGTTGCCATATACCGATTTGTTGTGCAAGGTTGCTGCTGCCGGATACTATATTTGCACAGTGATTCTCCAAAGGCAATAATCAAATTTTGTAAATATCAAATCAGCCTGTAAATGTTTGCACCGGGAATCACTTAATTAAAAGGGTGAGGTATCCTTTAAAAAAACAGGCTTCTGATAATTTATTGTAACTAAAAAATCTATAAGAAATGAAAAGTCATTCAGAAAAACGGTACATCTTAGGAATCATTCTGCTCTTTGCGGGTTTAGCATTGTTGCTGAGATTTTATGATTTATTCCCCTGGCACTTGCCCTCCTGGGTTTTTTCGTGGAAATCGTTGCTGGTATTCCTTGGATTGGTATTTATGACCACCCAAAAGGATAAAAGTACAGGGTTGATATTGTTTACCATTGGCGCTATCTTTCTGGGAGCGGACATAACGGGCTTTACGATAAGGGATGTATTTCGGTTAGTTTTCCCTGTTGTACTGATTATTGCCGGTTTGACCATCATATTAAAAAGACAACGTTTTACCCGGAAAGAAATCAATGTTCCTGAAGATGCCGAGGTCAACGATTACATCAATGATGTAAATATCTTTGGCGGTGGGGAAAGAAAGATCAAAACACAAAATTTTAGAGGAGGGCAGATAACCGCCATTTTCGGGGGTGCGGAAATTGATCTTAGAAAAGCGGATATGTCGCCGGGTGTTAATGCAATTGATATGCTTTGCATCTTTGGAGGTGTTTCCATGAGAATTCCGGAAGGCTGGGACGTAAAAAATGAAGTAACAGCAATTTTTGGCGGATTTTCTGATGAAAGAACTTTTGACAACGATAGTATCGGGCAGGAAGAAAAAAAGATTCTCTACCTCAAAGGGTTGGTATTATTTGGAGGAGGCGAGTTGAAATAATGATAAAAAGGCATTAAAATTGGTATGGAAACTCTGTTGGCTTTATGGCAACAGGGTTTCCTTGTTTTTTTAATGATTTTTAATTGCAGTGAATCTCTTAACAACTATTAAAAAAGTATTGTTAATTTTAGCCCCAAATAAAACTACTATGCAATACAAATCTACCTCCTTATTAGCAGTATTATTGATTCTCAGTTTATTGATGGTGGGATGTGCCACCCGCAGAATAGCCAAACAGGCCTCTGGGTATGAGCGTGCAGGCATGTTTCGCGAAGCCGCTGAGCTTTATTACCAGGCTGCCATCCGTAAACCCAACAAAGCAGATTATAAAACGGGATTGAACCGTGCAGGGCAGATGTACATGGAAGGGCTGGCCGGTGAAGTTTCCAGAGCTTACAGCAGGGGAGACTACAAAAAGGCAGTATATGACTACCTTGAAATGCAAGGTTTTGCCAATAAAGTTCAGCGTACCGGTATCAATCTTCGTATTGAGCATGCAACGCAAAGAACCTTCGAAAATGCAAAAGAACAATACCTGGATGAAAGGTATGAGATGGGGCAAAGACTCATTGGAGAGCAGAGTTTTGATGATGCGCGGGCGATTTTTACCGAAATTCAGCAGATTAGCCCCAACTTCAGAGATACCCGCTCTTATCTTAATACTGCCACCCTCGAACCTTTGTATCAGAGTGGAGCAAGGTTTTATAGCCAGCGAAGCTACATGCAGGCTTATCGTGAATGGGAGCGCATAGCGGCCAAAGATCCCGGTTACAAAGATGTGAGACAGCGTATGCAGCAAGCTTTAAATGAAAGGTATAAGGAAGGGACCATATTTCTTCTCAATGAAGATTTTGAAGCCGCAGCAAGGGCTTTGGGCGAAGTTTATAAGGTTAACCCCGGTTATATGGATGTAAAATCGCAATACATAGAAGCCCGCAACGAGCCTGTTTACCGTGCTTCGGTCCAGAATTTAGGTTCGGGATATTGCAGAACTGCTTTCTTCGGGTTTGAACAGATAATCGAAGATGCCGGGGGCAATTATAAAAATGCTGTAATGCTTCGCAATGAAGCTTTAGGATGTGCTGCTTTTCCGGTTGCGCTTCACTCCAACTTCATGCCCGGCAACACTGCTGATGGAGACGAATTTGAAAATATTCTTGTTCATATGATTCTGGATGCCAATGATCCTTTTATCAAAATCTATCATCTGGGTGATATCAACCGCAGAATCCAGCAATCTTTCCAGGGCGCAACAGGGGCATTGAACCGTACCATGCTCAGGCAATTACACGATAGAAATGGAATAAGAGCTGTGCTTGTGCTCAATTATTCTCAGTATCAGAAGTCATCCGGTTCGTTGCAAAGAACAGAAAAAACAGGATTTGAGAGAGTAATAATAGAGGACAATGAAGGAGAAATCTCCTATCGCGATCGCGAGGTTACCTATATGGAATATTCAAGAACCAATCTGGTGCGACTCAATGTTAATGTTCAGCTCATTTCAACCCTCACCGGAGAGATCCTGCTTTCGCAGCGGTTTAACCAGGCAGAGAGCGATGAGATGTATTATGCTGTTTACCGGGGTGAATCAAAAAATCTTTACCCTGCCACCCTGATAAATAACTCATGGCATATTGATGAAAGAAATTATTCTTCATTGCAAAGATTGCTCAATGCTGAACCTACAATTGCTTCACCCAATGAGCTGAGAGATCTGATTTTTATCGATGTGAATAATATAATTACACAGGCCGTTTTAAGTTTCGATCCGGAAAGATAGTTTCTCTGCCAGAGCAATTGCAAAAGCAAATACAAAATGAACGCATAAAGTCTTCCCAATGAACAGAGTTTTACTTCTTTTAATGCTTATCACGATGCTGACCGGATGTTTTACGGGCAGGAAATCCAGCCATGAGCGAATGATGAGAGGGGCTCCGGATTGGGTGCTTCAAACACCCAATCATCCGTCGTATTATCATGGGGTGGGAATGGTGCCCAAAAATGAGCAGTTTGATTATCGTGAGAGGGCCAGGCAAGTCGCCCTGAATGAACTTGCCGGAAGCATCTCTGTTAATATTTCTTCATCTTCAGCATTGAATTATTTTGAATTCGATCACCTTTCCAGTGAGTTTTTTCGCGATAACATCAGAATGACAACCCAGGAATATCTCGAAGGATACGAACTGATTGGTAACTGGGAGAATGAACAGCAATATTGGGTATACTACCGGCTTTCCAAAGCCCGCTATCAGCAGATAAAGCAAGAGCGTATTTCCAGGGCTTTAAATATATCTCAATCCAAATTTGATCAGGCCCGTTTATTTGCCGGACAGGGACGTATGGCAGATGCCCTGGGTTTCTATGTGCGGGCTTTTGAGGATATTCGTGATTTTATCGGAGAAGATCTTACCACCCGAATTGACGGACAGGAAAAGCCCTATGCAACTGTTTTGATGAGCGATTTGGCAGAGCAAATGCAACATCTTTCTGTGGTTTTTCCCATTGAAAAGGTTTTGATCAAACCGGGATCTTTATTGGCTCCTGTTGAGCCGGTGGTAGTCAATATAAATTCTGACCCAATATCCGGGATTCCCATAATAACAAGTTTTTCGTGGCTTCCCGGAAGAAGGGTAGAAGCAGTTACTGATGCTGCCGGCAGGTATAGAGTAATGCCCGATGGGTTAAAACCGGGTATGCAGAACCAACAGGTAGTTAGTGCCATCGATTTGGATAAAATTGTCAGACAAAACAGTTCTGATATAGTCGTGCAAAAATTTTTCGAGGTGGTTCGGCTAAGTACCTTTACTTTACCCATTGAGGTAGTGCCTCCGGTTTTTTACATTTCAGCAGGCAATACATTGGCACCCGCCAGAGGTAGCTTTGCTGCAGACGCTGCGTTTGATGCAGAAATCAGAAGATTGCTGCGCCAGGAAGGTTTCGTCATCACTGATGAACAAGCCCATGCAGATTACTCCATGATCATTCAAACCAATGTATCTGCGCCGGTTCAACATGGAAACAGATATTCCAGTTCTGTAATTGCCAGTATTGATTTGCTTGACAGCCAAGGCAATTCCATTCGCTCTATGCAAATTGACGATGTTGCAGGTATTGGAATAGGTTCTGCCCAAGCCGTAGAAGATGCTTTCAACAGCCTGAAAAGTAAGTTCAGGATAACCGTTTACCCGGAACTAATTAAGCCCTTGTTCTGATAGTATGCCCAGTTTTTTCAGACCTGGTTATACGGTATTTGTTTTTGACAAATAGCTAAATTGTACATCTAATTATGCGTTTTCCCCGAAATATATTACAAAACCGTCGTTTTTTGAGAAACTATCTGCTCTTTACCTTTGTATTGACCGGATTGAATTTCTCTCTGCTTTACTTTCGCTACGAACTTACACTTTTGCAGGCTTTTACAGATGGCGTCATTTCCGTTGTTTTGTTAAACTTCATGTTGTTGAGTTTAGGTTTTGTTGTACGTTATGCTCGTAATCAAACCGTGGACTCCTTTCTGAGTATCCGAAACAGTTTGCTGGCCGGAATTCTGATAGTAATTGCCTGGATATTCCTGTCTGTTTTTATCCTGCAATCGCTGTTTTACAATCATCCCTTCTATCTTGATTTTTTAGTTTTGTCAAGAGATTTAAGGTTTACCGCCGGTTTGTTTATTGCAGGATGGGTATACCTTGCCTTCTTTCTCAATGTATACCAGCAATCCGTGAAAGAGTCGGCTGACAGAGAAAATGAACTCAGGGCCCTGGTTGAAAAAACAGAATTGCAGGCCCTCAAAAACCAGCTAAATCCACATTTTATTTACAATAGTCTGAATTCTATCAGTTCACTTACGGTATATAGCCCCGAAAAAGCCCGGGTAATGCTGGGCAATCTATCAGATTTTTTGAGAATAGCCCTCAGA
>JBHEOF010000138.1:4636-5073 GCA_046261715.1 Bacteroidales bacterium | reverse complement strand
GGTTAAGGCTCTGGCAATGGATAGCAATGGATTTATTTGGGTAGGTACCGATAATGGAATTGCAAAAATTGAAGGTGGAATTATAATAAAACCTTCAGTATCGAATCCTTACAATGGAATGTACAAGGATCTTTTTTACAGCCATCAGGGGTTGATTGGTGCATCAGATCTGGGGCTATTTAAAATAAGTCAGGATTTCAGGGGACTGCACATCGATTACTTTTCAGAAGCATTGGGTTTTCTGCCTCATCACCAATATGGCAAACAAATCTTTGGATCAAAGGATTCATCAATCTGGATAGCTTTTCAGAATCAGATTATCAGAGTTAAGAACAACAGGGTTCATGAATACAGTTTCCCCGAGAAGAATAACACATATCATTTTTTTCGGGGCTTTCAGGTTTTCGAGGTGGATAGCAATCAATTTTATGCGCTTT
>JBHEOF010000138.1:0-4626 GCA_046261715.1 Bacteroidales bacterium | reverse complement strand
AAGTACCATGGGATTTTTCGGGCACGGAGATATTCAGTGTATTTAAACTGAATGATGAACAATTTTTGATTGGGAGCAGTAAAGGATTGCTGCAAATGAACTTTAAAAACGGAAAGATAAGTGATATTGAAAATCTGAACTTCAGATACCCTGTTTCAGTTATTGTGCAAACATCGGAAACGGGATTTGTTGCCGGAACATGGCTGGGTGCTTATAATCTGAGTTTTACCGAAGCAGGTTTACAATACAGCCTGATAAGCGAAACAGAGGGTTTAGATATTCAGGACATTATACTTGACAACCAGAAACAGGTTTGGATTGCTACCGGGAATGGTATTTTTGCCTTCCGGCAACCGGCATTTCATCAACCCTTCAAAGAAGTGCAAAACCAGAATATCAGAAATTTCACCCATTCATACGCCCTGTTTTTCAGCGTTGAAAATCTGGTTTACAGGCTTGAAAATAATAAGCAACTACACAAGTATTTCACTTCAGAACATGGCGAAGTAACGGCACTGTTTGCTCACGAACCAGGGTTGTATGTTGGTACAAAACAGGGGCAGATTATTTATAAAAAAAGTGACGGCAGTGCGTCTATACTTAATTTTTCTAAAGATGGGAATGATGTTTATTCTTTAGGACTTGATAAAAACAAGAATCTCTGGTTTTTGCAGCAGCGACTCAATGGTGCCGCCTTACTTAGAATAGATAGTCTGGGAGATATTCTCGATTTGACTCCACGTTTTTATAATGAAGGTAATAATAGCCTAAACGTATTGAAAATTTCACCCTATGGAGAGCTCTTCATTGCTGCGCAGGGCAGAGACGAATACTTGTACCGTTATAATTATGAAACAAATAGTATTGAGAATTTAAGCATAACAAATGAAGCATTTGGCAGCGATATGTTGATGAATTTTGATTTGAGTTTCCTGGGAAAGGATACCTTTTATTAGCCAATCAAAAGGGTGTATTCACTTTTCATAATCAAATAATGGAACGGCTTGAACTGGGCATTTATACCGATAAAATGGCCATGGCGGTATTTGCGGCAAAGAATAACAAAATGTGGATAAACCTTCATGATGGCCTTTTATATTTTGACACCAAAACGACCATAATTTATAACGATGTTGATGGTTTGCCAAGTAAGTTTATAAATCCAGGGGGAATATTTCTGGATGAGCAGGATATTTTATGGGTAGGAACAACGGGAGGTTTGGCTGTTACTAAAATTCCGGAACAAATGCCACAATCTTCAACACCTGTAATCGCAGGCATTAAAAAGTCGGGGGCTGGTATTGATGGTATTGAAAATATGGTATTTCTGCAAAATAGTCTGCTACAGTTTACTTTTGCGTCACCCGATTATCCGGCTAAACATGTTCAATACCAATATGCTTTAGTAAGAAACAACGAACCAATCCAATGGATTGATCTTGCAAAGAAAACAGATTTTCTGTTTTTGGAATCTTTAAAAGAAGGGAATTACACCTTACATGTAAGAGCCAGGAATAAAGGGCATTTTACATGGAGTGAACCCACCATTTATAAATTTAAAATTTATAAAATGTGGTACACCCGCCCTGAGTATATTATAGGTATCAATGTAGTCATTCTCCTGATAGGGTATTTATATATAAAATACAGGCAAGCACAGGGTAGAAAATACAAGAAGGAGCTTGAGACTGTTATTGCCAGGAGAACCAAAGAACTGGTAGAGAAAAATGAAGAATTGGTAAAAACGCAGAATCAACTCATTCAGTCAGAAAAAATGGCATCCATAGGCATACTTGCTGCCGGTGTAGCCCATGAAATTAACAACCCCATAAATTATGTAAATGGCGGTATAGCCGTGTTGAAAAAGACCATTCAGAAACTGGAGACACACCTTAACAATTTTAGTTCGGCATCGGTCCATTTCGATGCCAAAACTAAAGAAGCTTTTAATTTGCCCGATGAAAATACGATTACAAACCTCACCAAAGTAACAGATACTATGTTTGGTACCATTGAAGAGGGTATAAAGAAAACCACTGATATTGTGCAAAGCATAAGAATTTTTTCGAGCAACTCAGAAAATGTATTTGCCCCAATGGATGTAAATGAATCGCTTGATAGCGTTTTATTGATGCTTTACAATAAATACAAAGGACGTATTGATATTGTTAAGGAATATGATGCAAATGCAAAAATCATGGCCATCCCGGCAAATATCCAGCAGGTTTTTATGAACTTACTTGTAAACGCCATTCAGGCCATTCCCCAAAAAGGGATCATTTGGATAGAAACCAAAAGGAAACAAAGTACTATTGTTATCACCATAAAAGATAGCGGTAAGGGGATTCCCAAGGTAATTCAAAAGAAAATTTTTGACCCTTTTTTTTCAACCAAAGATGTTGGCACAGGAACAGGCCTGGGCTTGTATCTTACTTACAATTTTGTTAAACAACATCATGGAACCATAAAAGTGAACTCTGAATCGGGAAAGGGTGCCGAATTTGTAGTGGAACTACCTCTAACACAACAAACCAATGGATAAAATATTATACATCGATGATGAACCCAACAACCTGGTAGTGTTTGAAGCTTTGCTCAGCGATAGGTTTAAAGTTTTTGTTGCAAACAATTCTAAAGAAGGCTCTCAGATTCTTGCAAGAGAAGAAATTGCCGTGGTAATAACCGACCACAGAATGCCCGACGAAACAGGGCTTGATTTTATTGTGAGAATTCAACCTGAGTATCCTGATGTTGTTTTTATGATTCTTTCGGGTTTTGCTGATTTTGAAATAACCATCAGGGCCATCAATAGCGGTTATGTATATCGTTTCATGCAAAAGCCCTGGCAGGAAGACGAAATGTTAATAGACCTAAACAACGCCGTGGAGCGTTATAAATTTCTCAGGCAAAACAAACAATTGCTTCTAAACCTTGAAGAGCAAAATGTCAAACTAACGCAACTCAAGCAATTACTGGAAGAGGAAAATTCCTATTTAAAAACCGAGATTAAGACGGTTAAGAACTTTGACTTCATTATTTCGGAAGATCCTGCAATGCTGCAAAATCTTCAAAAAATTGAGCAGATTGCCGAATCGGAAGCTCCGGTTTTAATTCTGGGCGAAACGGGAACCGGCAAGGAATTGATTGCACGCGCTGTTCATGATATCAGCAACCGCAGCACGTCCCCTTTTATTTGTGTAAACTGTGCTGCTATACCCGAACCCCTTTTCGAAAGTGAATTGTTCGGTCACGAAAAAGGCGCATTTACCGGAGCAATTGCCACAAAAAAAGGGAAATTTGAACTGGCACACCGCGGCACCCTTTTTTTAGACGAAATTGGAGAATTACCCCTGAGCATGCAGGTCAAGTTGTTGCGTGCCATACAGGAGAAATCTATTGAACGTGTTGGCGGCATCCAATCTATAAAACTCGATATCCGCATTGTAGCTGCCACCAATGTGAATATTGAAAACATGGTGAATGATAAAAGCTTTCGGAGCGATTTGTTTTACCGGCTCAATGTATTTCCCATTCACCTGCCGCCCCTGCGCAAACGACGCAACGACATCCCCATTCTGGTAAATTTCTTCCTGAATAAATACAACAAGAAATACCATAAGCAAATTGAGATGATTTCCAACAAAGCCATCAATATCCTGAAGTCTTATGACTGGCCCGGCAACATCCGTGAACTGGAAAATACAATAGAGAGAGCGGTCATAACCGCAAAAGATGATCAGTTAAACATTGGGTTCCTGTTACCCTCAGACCAAAACAGTGATCATGTTATCTCTGAAAAAATGGATGATGTAGAAAAACTGCACATTGTAAATATTCTTGGAAAAACCGACTGGAAAATATCAGGTACCGATGGCGCAGCCGAACGGCTGGGGTTGAACCGTACTACCTTGCTTTCACGCATGAAAAAACTGAACATTTCAAAACCCTGATTGTGTTTTCTTACAGTCTGTTCACCTACAGCCTGATTTTCTTACATTTTACAAAATTGAAGTGTCGATGTTTCGACACTTTTTTTGGTTACCCAATTTTTTAAGTCAATGTGCGTGTGTTAAAGTTCCAGGGACTTTTACGAATTTGAAAGAAACGCTAACCTTATTTTACTACAGCAAACCTTTGCCAATATTGTCGATATATCGACAATTCGCCCCTTTGCAATGTTGATATTTCGACATTTTCTGGTGGAAATTTAAAACATAAAGTTACGTATCTATCACATTATGGGGCACATACGCTAATTGGCGTATTTGTTGAAAAGGATATTGCAGAAAACGGATTTTTAAAATGGTTAATTTATGAATTATCTCACAGATAAAGATTTCGATCACGTCACTTTAAAACACGCTGATTTTTCTATTGTGGAGTGTGTAAACGGAAATCAATTACAAACACAAATAATGCAGCCGATAATACATAAGCTGATGCACAACATGCCGGTAAAAATACGGCACTTTCGAATTGATATGCTCCAATACCCTTTTATTGTTGAGCAATTTTATATTTTGAGCAAAACGGCTTATCTGCTTTTTCTTGATGGGGAATTTATCGACAGGATAGATGGGATCATATCATATACTGAATTTTCGAGAAGGATAAACGGGCATATTG
>JBHEOF010000137.1:403-5173 GCA_046261715.1 Bacteroidales bacterium | reverse complement strand
CCCGCCTCAGAAACTGGATGAAAAATACCATTGGCGAAGCTCCCGTGATCTATGATCCTATACTTGCTCAAAACACGGTCAGACAATTTGAATTGTATCTGAATTCCAAGGGATATTTTAACGCTGAAGTTGATTATGAAGAAGAATTGAATCGAAAAAGGGCTGTTATTACATATAACGTAAAAGGAAACAGACCTTACACAATCAATGAGCTCTTTTACAACATAAAAGATCCTTATCTGGAAGAATTTATTCTTGTCGATACAATACAATCGCTTATTCACCGAGACGATAAATATGATGCCGATGTGCTCGAGAACGAACGAAACCGCCTGGCCCGCCATCTACGTAATGAAGGGTTTTACCAGTTTAACCGTGAGTTTATACTTTTCCGCGTTGACAGCAACCTGAACTCGCACAAGGTAAATATTGAGCTGATAGTTAATAATCCTGTCCGGTCCGTTCCCGGCATAATTGAATTACGGCACCGGCGTTTTATTGTTGATCAGGTAATGATATTGCCCGGTTATAGCGCATTAGAAGCAGATATTGCACGCGAAGATACCACGGTTTTTGTAAGAACGATAAATGAAAATGAAAAGAATTACGACTACGTTTTTTTGCACAATGGTCCCCTGCGCATAAGACCTTCGGTTGTATCTGATCATATTATTTTACGCCCCGGAGAGTATTTCCGCTTGCGTGATGTTGAGCAGTCGTATACTTTCTTATCAGGTATGCGAAATTTTCGCTTTATCAACCTGAATTTTTCCGAGAGCTCACAGCCCGAAAATGGCGAACCATCTGATACACTTGGTTTTCTGGATGCCCGTGTGCAGCTGAACAGATCACCGGCCAATGCTTTTACCATTGAAGCAGAAGGGTTGAATACTGCCGGAAATCTCGGTATAGCGAGTAATATCCTCTACCAGAACAGGAACATATTTCGGGGAGCTGAGATTTTTAATATCAGGCTCAAAGGGGCTTTGGAAATAACAGGTGGCGAAAGTTCATATGAACTTTTTCAACGATTTCCTTTTAATACGCTTGAGTTAGGTGTAGAGGCAGGAATAGATTTTCCCAAACTCATTCTGCCCTTTTCTTTTGAACGCCTCTCACGGAACGCACGTCCCAAAAGTTCTATACAAACAGGTATCAATTTCAGGCAACGCCCCGATTATACGCGCTATGTGCTTAATCTTACATACGGATTTGAGTGGAGTGAAACACCTCAAAAACGTCATTTTATAAACCCCCTTGAAATCAGCTCAATCAGAGTATTTAACGACTCTATCCTGCGTGCCAATATTCCCAATGCAAATCCCTTTATTCTCAGTCGTTTCCGTGACCACCTGATACTGGGTCTCAAACATACCTATGTGTATAACACTCAGGAACTTGGGAAAACAACTGACTTTATGTATCTGAGAACCAATTTTGAAACAGCAGGAAATGTTCTGGATGCTCTTGCCGGGGCCCTTGATCTTCCCCTTGATGAGGAAGGCAGTTTTAATATTTTCAATATTCCTTACTCACAGTATATTAAGGGAGATGCTGATTTCAGGTTTTATAATGTTATCGATGATGAGCAAACCATTGTATTTCGTGTAATGGGCGGGTTGGGTCTTCCTTACGGGAACTCAGAGGTTATGCCTTTTATAAAAAGCTATTACGGGGGTGGTGCCAATAGTCTCAGGGCCTGGAGAATTTACTCGCTAGGCCCGGGGAGCTACAGCAATCCCAATGAAGATCAATTTGATCAATATGGTGATATTAAATTTGAAACCAATCTGGAATATCGTTTCAAGGTATACAGTTTCTGGCATGGAGCTTTGTTTTTAGATGGAGGAAATGTGTGGCTTGTGCGAAAAAATGATCAGTTTCCCGGTGGTGAGTTTAAAGTGTCTGAGTTTATGAATGATATTGCTCTTGGCGGGGGATTGGGGTTACGAATGGATTTTAATTTTTTTGTTTTGCGTATTGATGCAGCTACACCATTGCGCGATCCATCCCAATTGAAAGGCGAAAGATGGTGGCCTCAATTCAAACCCAATTTTAACCTGGGTATAGGATATCCTTTCTGATGGAGAAACGTCAAATCATCGGAAATTCCGCTATTTTTAAACATCATACAATTATCCTGTAGCTTTGTTAAGGAACTTTCATTTATGATTGATAAAAAACAGTTTACTGATATTTTTTTGAGAGAGTTTCCCTATGAACCCACTCCGGATCAGTATGATCTTATTGATAAGCTTTCGGATTTTCTGATGGCTCCCAGGCCTGATGCTTTATTTGTTTTGAAGGGGTATGCCGGTACAGGAAAAACAACTATAGTTTCCAATCTTGTAAATGTACTTCCGCATCTGAAAGCCCACAGCGTTTTGCTGGCACCTACGGGGCGGGCTGCTAAAGTAATCAGTGGTTATTCAGGAAAGCCTGCTTTCACCATTCACAGGAAAATATACCGCTTGAGGAGCCAGGGCGATGGTACCGTAGCTTTTAAGCTTATTCCCAATAAACATGTAAACACACTTTTCATAGTAGATGAGGCTTCCATGATATCTGATTATTCTACGTCGGAAGATCAGAATACTTTTGGATCGGGCAGTCTGCTGGAAGATCTCATCAGTTATGTTTACAGTGGCGACAATTGCCGGTTGATCCTTATCGGCGATACTGCCCAGTTGCCCCCCGTAAAAAGGCTGGAAAGTCCGGCATTGAATATCCTTTTTCTGAAAAGCGCATTCCATTTTCATATCTGGTCGGCAGAGCTGAAAGAGGTGGTAAGGCAGGAAGCCGGAAGCGGAATACTGCACAATGCTACCCTGGTTAGAAATGCAATAGGAAGTAAAAAAGATGAAAAACCGGCGCAGGTGAAATTCTCGCTTGATGGATTTGGCGATTTCCTGCGTCTGGAAGGTCCTGAAACTGCCGATTTTATCAACGATGCATATTCCACACGGAATTTTGGAGATACCATTGTGGTTTGCCGCAGCAATAAAAGGGCAAACCTTTATAACAAACACATCAGGCAGCGGGTGTTGTTCCAGGAGGATGAAATTTGTGCCGGAGATCTGCTAATGGTAGTAAAGAACAATTATTTCTGGCTTCCTGATGATTCACAGGCCGGGTTTATTGCCAATGGCGATATCGTAGAAGTAAAACGCATACAAAGAATCGAACAGCTTTATGGTTTTCGCTTTGCCCATGTTACCATTGCTATGCTCGATTACCCCGAACAGGGCGATCTGGATGTAATTGTTTTCCTGGATACCCTTGATATTGACGGGCCGTCGCTTACCTTCAGTCAAACAAATAAACTATTTGAAGAAGTAAGTCTGGATTACCAGGATGAACCCACCAAAAGAAAACGACTCATTAAAACCAAAAACAATCCCCACCTGAATGCATTACAGGTAAAGTTTGCCTACGCACTCACTTGTCACAAAGCACAGGGCGGCCAATGGGATAATGTTTTTGTGGAAATGGGTTATATACCCGATAATAATCCCGATACAGAATATTACCGATGGCTGTATACAGCTCTTACCCGGGCTACCCGGAATCTTTACCTGATGGGGTTTTCCGATATTTTTTTTGATGAACGGTAAAAAAATCTATGATTATGAAACATTACCGACCTGTTATTTACCAGTTACTGCCCCGCGTTTTCAGCAACACCAAATCCGACGGCCTGAAATTTGGCACCATACATGAAAACGGATGCGGCAAACTTAATCACATCAACAACCATGTAATTCATCAGATCAGGAAGCAAGGCTTTACGCACATTTGGTTTACAGGTATTATAGAACATGCCACCTGCACCGATTATGCAAAATGGGCTGTACCGGCAAGCAACACTCAGGTAGTTAAAGGCCGCGCCGGATCACCCTATGCCATAAGAGACTATTATGATATTGATCCTGATCTGGCAGAAGATGTTCCTTCGCGCATGGTTGAATTTGAAGAGCTGGTTCAGCGTTGCCATAAAGCCCATATGGGCGTAATCATGGATTTTGTACCCAATCATGTAGCCCGTGAATACATCTCTGATGCCACGCCGGATGGAATTGCCGCATTAGGTTCTGCAGATGATACAACAAAGTCTTTTTCGCCGGGCAATAACTTTTATTACCTGCCCGGGCAGACTTTAAAATTACCCGATGAAATAAAAAACTTTCCTTACATTCGGCATTCTGATACTGATAATTATCATGAATCGCCTGCCAGGGCAACCGGCAACGATCGGTTCACTGCTTCACCGGAAATAACCGACTGGTATGAAACCATCAAGCTGAACTATGGCGTAGATTACCAGGACAGCCATAAAAAGCACTTTGACCCTATTCCTGATACATGGCATAAAATGCTTGATATCCTGCTTTTCTGGGCCGGTAAGAAAGTGGATGGTTTTCGTTGCGATATGGCAGAAATGGTGCCCGTAGAGTTCTGGAACCAGGTCATTCCCAAAGTAAAGGAAAAGTATCCTGATGTGTTGTTCATTGCTGAAATTTATAACCCCGATGCGTATCTTAATTATATCGAATATGGAAAATTTGATCATTTGTATGATAAGGTTGGGTTATATGATACCCTGAAAAATGTAATGGCCGGATATGTCCCTGCAAGAAACATTACTAATGAATGGCAGAAACTCAACGGACTCGACAGGCATATGCTTCGTTTTATGGAAAACCATGATGAACAGCGTATTGCATCAAAACATTTTGCCGGGAATGCCCGGGCAGGATTACCGGCAATGGA
>JBHEOF010000137.1:0-280 GCA_046261715.1 Bacteroidales bacterium | reverse complement strand
TTTTAGCGGCGACGACGGACGAACCAGTATTTTTGATTACTGCAGCATGCCTGAGCATTTGAAATGGGTCAACAACGGAAAATATGACGGGGGAGGGTTCACCAAAGAACAAAAGAAATTATTCAAATTTTATACCCGGCTGATGAATCTTTGCCATCATGAAGTATTTCGTTTGGGGAATTTTTATGACCTTATGTGGTGTAATGAAGACAGCGAAAATTTTGATGGGAAATTTGTATATGCTTTCGTAAGATACTATAAAGATCAGGCCTTTCTGGTG
>JBHEOF010000136.1:0-5206 GCA_046261715.1 Bacteroidales bacterium | reverse complement strand
TTCAGAAAAACTTATCCTTGAGCAATATCTGACCTTACAGGAGGCCGAAAGGGATATTCTTCTGGAAGCCATTACTATTGGTGCACGTTTCCCGATTAATAACCTGAGATTCAGCCCCGGTAGTGATGAAATTCCAACAGAAGCCTTACCGGAACTTGAAAGGCTCGTCAGCCAACTCAAACAAAACCCCAATGTAAGGATCCGTATTGAAGGCCATTCTGATGCTATAGAAACACTGGATAACCCTGAACTATCTGCAAGAAGAGCTGAAGCTGTTATGCGTTATATGGTTCAGAACGGATTCAGCAATATTGAGTTTACCGGACTGAGAGATTCAAGGCCTGTTGCTCCTAATGATACCGAAGAGAACAGAAGAAAAAACAGAAGGGTTGAGATAATGGTAGTAGACAGGTAATATTGTATAAAAGGCTCAAAAAAATAATTCGGATTATTGCTATATTTGATAAATACGAATTTGTTTTGTTTGTATTAAATGAGGCATTATTCAATTCATTCCTGATAAAGATCTGAATCATGATTTCCATAAAAAGTTTAGCAATTAAAATTTCAATATTATTTACAGCCTTGATTTTAATATCCTGCAAGGATGATCCCGAGTTTGCATTTGAAATTGATGATCTTACTGATACACAATGGGGTATACCCCAGATGATAAGACCCCCACAGGATATGTCGTCGGTACCAGACCTTGATGCACCTACCATTTTTTATCCCGAGGGTTACGTTACTATAGGCCCTGCCAGAACAGATTTCTGGACACTCAGAAGCTCAAGAAGTATTTTACTGGAACAATCCGGTGAGATTTGGTTCTTTATTGATCTTACCCCCATTAAAATGCATGTTGAAAAAACCAAACAAAACGATGGTACTCTTTTGGGTGAATACGTGTATTACCCGATGGAATAACAAGGTGCAAAACTATACTCCCCGGAAAAGACTCCGTTTTTATTTCCTTATTCGAAAATCCTTATCATTAAGATTATGATTAACCCCTGACCCTAAAATTTTATCAGTGGTTTTAATTATATTTGCTCAAACAGAAGGCATTTATTTTTTAATAAAAAGATGGCAAAAGCGCAAAAATTCGGAACATTTGGTGGTGTATTCACTCCTTCTTTATTGACAATCCTTGGTGTTATCATGTACCTGAGGCTTGGCTGGATAGTAGGTCAGGCAGGATTGATATATGCGGTTGGTATCATATTAATTGCCCATATTATATCTGTAACCACAGGTTTGAGTCTTTCATCCATTGCCACTGATAAAAAGATCAGGGCAGGTGGAATTTATTATATGCTTTCACGGAGTCTTGGACTTTCAATTGGAGGGGCCATTGGTGTCACCATTTTTATTGCAATGGCTTTGAGTATTGCCTTATATATCGTGGGTTTTTCAGAGAGTTTCCTTTCTGTTGATGTGATACGTGAGTTCACCGGACTTGAACAAAATCTTACATCTTACAGAATCCTTGGTATTTCCATTCTTGTAGTACTGATCATAATAGCATTTATTAGTACTTCTTTGGCTATAAAGTTACAATATTTTGTGCTAACCGCCATAGCACTATCATTGATTTCAATAATAGCAGGATTGTTCATAAATACCGGTTTTCATCCGGCAAATATTTCTATAAGTCCATCAACTACAGCACCTTCAATGGATGTTTTATTTGCTGTATTTTTTCCTGCAGTAACAGGTTTTACGGTTGGAGTTTCCATGTCGGGTGACTTAAAAAACCCCCGTTCATCAATTCCACAGGGCACCATGCTTTCCATTTTTACAGGATTGATTGTTTATCTTGCTCTTGCAATCGGCTTTGCGGTATTTGTTGATCGTGAACTACTGCTCAATGATGCTGCCTTTTTGCAGAAAATTTCAGTAATACCCGTTCTGGTTCTGGCAGGAATCTGGGGTGCTACCCTTTCTTCGGCACTGGGAAGTATTCTGGGCGGGCCTCGAATAATACAGGCCGTGGCAAAGGATAAGCTGGCACCATCTTATTTAAGTAAAGGTTTCGGTATTAATAATGAACCCAGGGTAGCTATTATATTAACTTTTGTAATTGCCGCAGGAGGTATTCTTATCGGCGACCTCAATACCATAGCACGTGTTGTTTCTATGTTTTTCATTGCTGCCTACGGTTTTATCAACCTGGCTTTTGCTCTTGAAAAATGGGCCAGTACAGATTTCAGACCTTATTTTAAAGTACCGGGATGGGTAGGCTGGATAGGGTTTGCAGCCAGTATCATCGTTATGATACAAATTGATGTTGTGGCTATGTTTATTGCGTTTATTCTTATATGGGCAACCTGGTACCTGATGAAAAAAAGAGAACAAAGGCCTGACCTGGGTGATGTGTGGCAAAGTGTATGGTCAAATGTGATAAGACATTCGCTTTTTAAAATGAATGCAAAAGGGATTGAAGAACGCAACTGGAAACCCAATATCATGCTTTTCAGTGGCAACCCCCATACAAGGGAAAAACTTATAGAGTTGGGCAAAGCACTTATTTCAAATCATGGTTTGCTTACCATTATAAACCTGGAAAAAGTTACTCCGGGCCAGAAGATACAATCACGCTTTAAGCAAAACCTGGTCACACCTGAGAACCTTTCAGAAAAAGGTATTTTCACAAGGGTATATCCATGTACCGATATTTATGAAGGAATAGAGAACCTTGCGCAAACTTATGGTTTTGCAGGTGTTGAACCCAATACGGTTCTTATGGGTTGGACCCGAAGTAACACCGAAAAAGAAAAATTTGCCACACTGATCAAACATATCATAAATATGGATCACAATATCCTTTTGATGGATTATGATATGGAAAAGGGATTTGGCAAAAGAAAAACAATTGATATCTGGTGGAGAGGTTCAGGAAACAATGGCAACCTGGCCATAAACCTGGTGAAATTTCTGTGGCTTTCCAATGAATGGAAAGATAGTAAAACCAGGCTAATGATTGAAAACCCTGTTAACGAAGAACGCGATAATATTTTCAATTTTGCCAGGAAGGTACTGGATAACCTGAGAGTAAATGCTGAAATAAACATCATTAATAACGAGATAGAGAAAAAACCCTTCTTTGATATTATACGGGTTGAATCATCGGATAGTGATATAATATTTCTTGGAGTACCCGAAATTGAAGATGGTAAAGAAACAGAATTTGTTGAGCAAACACATGCACTCTGTAACGACCTTGGTACGGTTGTTCTTATAAAAGCATCCACACAATTTAAACGTTTGAATATCGGACTAACTGCGCAACCTGCAGGCAAACTTTCCAGGAATATGATAACATCAACACAAAATGAATTGGGAGTAAACATAAAATGGCCTGATAAAAAGATGGCAGAAGATTTTTGTAAAAAACTGTATGAAGATATTCAAAACATAAATTTTGAATTAAGAAGCAAGGTTTTTGGTAAAATATTCAGACAATACAATGACATATTAGGCAATTCATTTAGCAGGGTTAATACCACATTCAATATCATAGAAAAAAAGATTCTAGAGGAGCAAAATGCCGGTCGCGAAAATTACCAGTTATCAGTTTTATATAAGCTTATAAACAATTCTTTTATCCGGTACGAGCATATTTTAAACGGTTTAAGTGAAAAACTACTTGATGAACAAGAAAAGAATCTTGAAATCTCATTAAGTGGTCTCACAGTAAAATTTGAGAATTTACTCTCAGAAGTTCCTGAAAAGCTGATACTAAACTTAAACAAGGAAGAAATTACCCCAAATAAAAATGATAATTTAGCTCTGAAGGTTTACAAATGGCGAAAACGAAACATTGAAAAGGAAAAAGCAAAGCAAAGAATTTCAATACATAAGCTTGTCAGGAAATTTTATCCAGGCACATGGCATTTGATAAACCGAAAAGTATGGCAAAAATTCAGCAATCTGAGTCTTCAATATCTCATTGAACAGCAAAGCACATTTAATCAGTTTCGTGACAGTTTACAAATTATTGAAACTTCATTGGAAAACAATACCTTTTCCCACAAAATACTCGCCAGGGAAAAGGAAAAAATTGCGATCAATTTTAACAAACTCCAGGATTTTCTTAACCAGGCCGAAGAAAATCTCTTCAAAATAGCTGAAGAAGAGAATATTCGCAGCATACAATCCATTTGCAATGCATTGGAACATCCACATGTAAATTCAATCATTGGAAAACAAAAACCCGCTTTCAAAATCCGGAAATATGAGATCAGGGAAATGGAATTGTGGCCATCTATATGGAAAGAAAACCAAAAACTGCAAATCAATCATGACCTGCTTGAACTTACCTTATCAGCCGTAGATTATAAATCATGGCATTTTATGAAAAGAGCAGATTATGAGCTGCAAAAACTTAGCGAGGGGGATAACAGAATACCTTGTCTGGATCTTTCTGAACAAATAACTGCTTTTGCTAAAGAATCCATAAGCAGCATCGCAAAAAATCAGTCTCCTCCGGAGCCTGCTTTTTCAATAATTCCAGGCAAAGATCTGTACCGAAGAATAAAAGATATTGAAGATTATACACTTGAGAAAATCAGTACTGCTATAAGCAGGGTTCCGTCAAATACCCGACTTATTAAAAATAAATCGCATGCTGATATGGCATCTTTACAGTCGGGGTTTCCGGAAACTGAAATCATTGAAGTATCAAGGCTTTTGCACTTTATAATACAAAGTGACCTTGTAACACCTTTCCAGCAACATTTAAAAAATTATTCAGATAAACTTGAAGAATCAGAGCAGAATATTGCTGAAATTGCTCAGTTGATCAAATTCACTCTTACCGGTGATGAGGAAGATCCCGGTCAACTTCCCAAAGAAGATTTCTTTACAGAACAAAAACAAAGAGTTGCCCAGGTGATCACCACACTTCAAGATGAAACTAATGAACTTGATGATAAACTTCAGGCAATACTAAATAAAATATCCAGTCAGTTCAGTATTCCGGTTTTTTTAAAGATTGCCGAGAATATGCGACTTTTTGTAAAAAGCAAAGAAGCAGAAAAACAAAAAGAAAACTGGATAAAAATGCAGTTTAACAAGGGATATGATTTCCTTCGAAGAAATCTTGTGAAGATCTGGTTCGATCGTAGTAAAAGGATTGTTTATGCCTACCAGACGAAAGGATATCAGAATGAAGATTATTTTCCGGTAAGCCGCTTACACAGCC
>JBHEOF010000135.1:389-5210 GCA_046261715.1 Bacteroidales bacterium | reverse complement strand
CAACAGCACCACACAGCTACATCAAATTCGATCACAATACAATTTTCAACCAAATGGGTCGTCATGGAACTTTCCAGTTTGGGGATGTCAACACGGTTGTTGTGACCAATAACTTTATGTCCAATCCAACTATGCAGGGAACCACACCTTTTCTTGCCGATGAACAAACACAGGTTGACAATAATTCTATTAAGGTATTTACTATTAATGGAGAAAATGTGACAACTGATTTTACGTTTTCCAATAACAATATATTCTGGACACAGGATGTGCTGGATTATTATGCCACCAACGATACAGTTTCTAAAGTGGAAGTTTACTCCCAGGAGATTGTGAAGGCATTAGGTGGGGAAGCGGCAGCAGAGGCAACTTATTTTTCTGAACCACTTGATCTTAATTCTGTTCCACAGCGTTTACTGCCATTGTTAAATGACTGGTATGCTGATCCAGGTTCAACCACTATGTTCGATATAATTGTTGAAAACATTTCGAGAGCAGGAACAGCTTATGACAGTGGAAACCTTTTTGATTTTTCAACATTTGATGCCGGTTACTCACCTGAGTCGCAATCGGCCAAAGGTGACACCGAAGGAAAGTCAGTTGGTGCTGTGCCGGTTATTGCGACAGGTATTTCTTCTCTGGATGTTGATCTAAATGGATTTAAAGTATATCCAAATCCTGCATCTGATTATTTGACATTTGAATACAATGTAACCAAAGCAGGGTACGTAAAAATGTCGTTGTACGATATTGCAGGTAGAGAACAATTGGTACTGGTTAATGAAGAACAACCAGCAGGTCAGATGAAGATTAATTTTAGTATTCCAGGATCAAGATTAAGCCCTGGGATTTATATGGTACAATTAATTACTGAAATTGATCGAACAACTAAGAAGCTCATATTAAGGTAAAACGAGAAAAGGAGCATATAGTTTAGTTTTAGTTAGGTTAAGATTTTTAGGTTAAGATTAGCTGGCTGCCTCGGTAGCCAGCTAATTCATTTTTCTAACTAAAATTATGATATTTGAAATGAAGATGAAACTGATATCAGATTCCAAATATTGTATGTTCAGATTTAATTTTCCAGTTTATAAATGATAGCATAAACATTCATTATGAAGTTCAATTTTATCTGTTTTGTTTTACTTCTTTCGCTCAATTCTTCTTCTCAGTATTACACCAAAAAAGTTGTTGAACTTGAGGATAAACAAAACATTCCATCTCAACCAAGAATAATTTTAAAATTGGATGATTTATTTGTAAAAGAGGGGGAATGTAATTGTTTGCCAACATTTGATTTATTAAAAAGGAAACAGATTAAAGCGGGTTTTGGTATTATTCCAAGTCGCTGCGATAGCACACTTTTCGAAACACTGAATCCATATTTAAAGTCGGAAAATGAGAAAGGTGAGCCTCTTTTTGAAATTTGGCATCACGGATGGGATCATGTAAGACCGGAATTTAAAGGAACCGGTTATGCGTATCAAAAATCTCATTTCGAAAAGGCTGATAAAATGATAAAAGAATATCTTGGTATTCAAATGCACACTTTTGGCACTCCCTACAATGCAAGCGATTCAATCACAAATCGGGTGATTTCTGAAAATTCCGGGTATAAAGTATTCATGTTTAGTAATGTTATTCCAAACCATTCAAATAATATAAAGTACCTCGGAAATCGCACGAATATGGAAAATGGCACCGGAAATCCGGAATTCAACTTTTTTGTGAAAAACTACATTGCCAATAAGGATAAATATTCTGATTATATGATTTTACAAGGGCATCCGAATGAATGGACACTTGATAAAATGAATCAGTTTGAACAGATTATTGATTTTCTGATTTCAGAAAACTGTGAATTTGTATTGCCTTATGAACTTTATCAGTATGAATATAATGATTGAAAACAAAAATGTGCATGACTGATGACCAATACAAAGACATTGTAACAGAACTGGCTCAAAAATGCAAAGAGCGGAAAGATGAAACAGACCATGTTTATGAATTTAAATGGATTAGATAATGAGAAAGTTTTTTGGAATACTATTTATTGTTTTTATATCAGGCCCCGGTTTTTCGCAATCAATTTCACAGCACAGTAAAAGATTAATAAATAGAATCATGAACAAATTAGTAGTACTTTTTCTGTTAAATGGCTTCTTTTTATCCATTTCCCTTGCTCAAAACTCCACATTGGTATATATGGGATCAAATGGTAAACTTGAATATAATAAATATGCGAATACCGGAGAAGATACTATTATCCATCAAATTCCCGATTTTTCGTATGCCGGCTATAAAAAAGGGGGCGTAAAACTACCTGATGTTCCAGTAGTCATGACCATTGAGCCGGTAGAAGGCGATAATTATACAACTATCCAGAATGCCATTGATCAGGTTTCTTCCATGCCTTTAAATGGAAATGGATTCCGTGGAGCCATTTTATTGAAAGCCGGAAAATACAATTGTTCTGCACCACTTCAAATCAATAAATCCGGGATAGTATTAAAAGGTGAAGGGCAGAATTTAGCAGAAAACGGTGGAACGCAAATTCATGCTACTGCTAACTATCAGCATGATTTAATAAATTTTGAAGGTGATGAAATTTCCGCCACGATTCCTCCGGAAGATTATCTTGACACCATCTTTATTCCTCAAAGTGATGAAGTGAATGATGGAAACTTTTGGTTGAAAGGTAATGTAACATCTGCTGTAGAAGATGAAATTAACGGAGATAAGATTTTAACCATTTATATCATTGCAGATGCGAATGATTTTGCTTCTTACCATAGCAAAGAAGGGTCCAACAAACCTTATCTGAATATTTCGTTCAGACCAAATGGAGAAACCAGGGATTCCATTGTTTCGCTTATTCCTACTGACGATACTTATGTACGTGGTGGTGAGTTTGCTGATACAAATTACGGTAGTGAAACTTCGATGTCCATTAAAAATGCCGGTGAAAACAACCGGGTAACCCGCGAAATCTATTTTAAATTTTCTTTACCCGAAATAGATGGGGAAATTATTTCGGCATACCTGAACCTGTGGTGCTCAAACGCCGGAAACTCAACAACCATGCAAAACTACCTGATTCATTTACGGGATGATGCCTGGAGTGAGTACGACATTACTTATAACACAAGGGTAGGTATAGAAAATAGATATCAGCGAATAACAACGGAGATAGTTGCCGTTGGTTCCAGGTCATTCGAGGTTGAAGATGCTTCAATTTTTTCTGCAGGTGATAAAATAAGTATAGTACGCACCCCTAATCAATTTTGGATCGATGATCTTAAGATGGGGCAAAAGGACTTATGTGGTTCTGAAAACCCACCCGATTGCGTGGGATGGACACCCAGCGGATATAAAGTTGAATACACCAATGAAATAATATCCGTACAAGGAAACCTAATCACAGTTGAAGTCCCCTTGGTTCAAGCCATTGATTCGAAATATGGAGGTGGCGAGATTTACTTAAAAAAGACTTCAGGTAGAATTGAGAATTGCGGTGTGGAAAACATGCTAATTAGTTCAGCAGTAGCCGGTATAAATGATGAAAATCATGGATGGAATGCAGTTGTATTAAACCAAACAGAAAATTGTTGGGTTAAAAATGTGACGGCAAAAAATTTTGGCTACGCATGTGTTACGCTCAATCAAGCTTTTCACACAACGATAGAAGATTGTGCAATGATCGACCTGGTTTCAATAACAACCGGTGGAAGAAAGTATTCGTTTAATATTAATAGTGGATCCAATAATTTGTTTCAGCGTTGTTATACGCGAGGGGGAAGGCATGATTATGTTACCGGAGCCAGAGTTGCCGGGCCCAATGTGTTTCTGGATTGTTTTGCTGAAAATACGCATTCAGATATAGGTCCGCATCACAGGTATGCAACCGGTATTTTATTCGACAATATCCGTGGCGGGGATATACGTGTTCAAAACCGCGGTTCCATGGGCACCGGTCATGGTTGGGCAGGCGCACAGATCATGTTTTGGAACCTGAAGGCAAATGGAGTGTTAAAAGTTGAAAGCCCCAAAGGTGCAATGAATTGGGGAATAGGATGTTCGGGCAATACAAAGGAAGGTGCCGGATATTGGGAAAGCTGGGGGCAAAACGTAGAACCAAGAAGCCTGTACCTTCAGCAATTAAAAGACAGATTGGGTGATACCGCGGTCAATAACATTGTAATACCTGAGCAACTTGAAGGTAATATTTATGATAAACTTAAGTCCTGGGCCGGAATTAGTGATATTAACACCGCCGCTTTCTCTAATCATGCTGAACAGGAATTAAAATTTTATCCTAATCCTTGCAAGGAAATGCTGTACATTATCACAAATTCAAAGCACGATGATATTATGTCAGTGTACTCGATTCAGGGTAAAAAGCAAAAAGTGGCAATAAAGAAACAGGGTAATACGATTCAATTCAATACTTCCAATTTGAAGTCCGGGATTTATTTGTTTAAAATTAGTTCTTCGAACGGTACCAGTAAAAGCGGGCGTTTTATTAGGTTATGATTTGATGCAAGCTTGTAGCCCGGAAAGGTTGAAAATTGATTGCCGGAAGGGTTAAGTGACAAAAATCAATTATTTCGTTTAAATTAAAAAGATTGTAGTCAGCTTCTATTGAAGTTTAATATAAAAATAAATGCAAACATGAAGAAGTGGTCAAAAATATTCTTTATCATAACCGGAATTTCAGCAAGTGTCTGGTTTCTGATTCGGGTAATACCAAAACCCAGCAGGGCTTATTATCCCTGTATGCAGGCAGCTTCGCCTTATATGGCAGCGTTTATAATTTGGTTA
>JBHEOF010000135.1:0-379 GCA_046261715.1 Bacteroidales bacterium | reverse complement strand
TTTCGCGTTTATTTCGCTCACACAGAATGAGGTGCCGGTATTTGCAAACAGTAAATCATTGCTCGCTGAAAATATAAGTGTTGGTGAAGCCAAAGGAATTTTCCCCGGAAGGGTGGTTTGGATATGGAACAACGATGTGACCAATGAGAATTGCACCAATAATTTTGGAGACGGTTGGTTTATGGATAAAAATACGAATCTTCAGATTGCTGATTCCATGGCCCGACAAGCTGTCATTCAGTTAACCGGAGCTGAAAATATTGGAGATGCCTGGGAAAAATTATTCCGTTATTATAATTCGGGAAATGGGAAAGGCGATGTAAATTATATGCCAGGTGAAAAAATATTCATCAAAATCAACAATGTTAGTTCAAGTGCC
>JBHEOF010000134.1:4716-5268 GCA_046261715.1 Bacteroidales bacterium | reverse complement strand
AG
Organism: Bacteroidales bacterium; assembly: GCA_046261715.1. GTDB lineage: Bacteria > Bacteroidota > Bacteroidia > Bacteroidales > UBA7960 > SKVR01. The sequence goes on along the minus strand of JBHEOF010000134.1, from coordinate 5,266 downwards.
CAGATACAGTGCGGATCTGATGAATATCCGGTTAAACAGACTTAACAAAACGGACAGGATAGAAGCAGAGAAACTACTTTCCGGATTTGATCCGGATAGTTCAGATAATGAAGCATTAAAGAGATTTGGCGAACTTATGACCATTGCAGATTCATACGATTATGTGCCTGACGAAAATCAACAGGTTGATGTAAACATGGAGATTTTTCGCTCAGTCTGGCCCGAAGCCACACATTTAAGAGAAATCAACATATTGCCTGAGATTGCAAAAAAAATCAAATTTCCGGTAACAGCCATTCATGGTGATTATGATCCCCATCCCGCTGATGGTGTTGAGAATCCACTATCCGCAAGGCTCGCAGATTTCAAAATGATCACTCTAAAAAAATGCGGACACAAACCCTGGCAGGAGAGGTATGCGGAAGATGAGTTTTTTGAAATACTGAGAGGGGAATTGGCTAAATAGAATTTCAAAAACAAAAAAAGGCTGCAATACCTGCAACCTTTCCTGTCGGGGTGAGAGATTACTTCCAGTGATTCTCCATGGGGG
>JBHEOF010000134.1:533-4706 GCA_046261715.1 Bacteroidales bacterium | reverse complement strand
ATATTGATTTTCAGGTATTTATTGAAGTTCTGCCAAAAAAATAAAAATATATTATCAAGTCAATGAACCTTTATTTTTCGGCTTTGTTTAAGATTGTGATTTGTATAGTTAAACAAGATTCAAAATAAGGGTGTGCAAATTTAATTAATAATCTTTAGTTATTGTAATCGTAAAATTGTAATATTAAAAATCTTTACTTTTGTAATTGTAAGGTTTTGAAAAACAAGAGTTAATCATAGTAATAGAAAATAATCATCATGATCTATATTACCCGCAGAGAAACATTTAATGCAGCGCACCGGCTTTTCAGGCCTGAATGGGATGATGAGAAAAACCTGCAGATCTTTGGCAAATGTTCAAATCCCAACTGGCATGGACACAATTACGTTCTTTATGTTACGGTGAAAGGTGAAGTGGATGCAAAGACAGGTTTTCTTATCAATCTAAAAGATCTCAGCAAAATTCTGAAAGACAATGTGATTGATAAACTTGATCATAGAAATATGAACCTTGAAGTAGATTTTATGGAAAAGCGGATGGCTTCCACTGAAAATCTTGCAATTGGCATTTGGGAGCAGATTGAAAAACCTATTCGTGACCTGGGGGCCGCCTTGCATTGTGTAAAAGTTTACGAAACTGAAAAAAATTATGTTGAATATTTTGGTTAAAAAGAATAATTAAAATTATAATATTATGTCTTCACAAATAAACAGAGAAATGGCCATAGAGAATACAATGGATGGCTATGCAAAAATTGACCAGTTCAATCCCAAGACTATTAAGGCATTGTCGCATCATTATTATAATGTGCTTGAGCTTATAGGGGAAGACCCTACCCGAGAAGGTCTGGAAAAGACGCCTGAGCGCGTTGCCAAGGCCATGCAGTTTTTAACTCATGGTTATGATCTTGATCCGGCTGAAATACTCCGTTCAGCTATGTTTAAGGAGGATTACCGGCAGATGGTAATCGTAAAAGATATTGAAATATATTCTATGTGCGAGCATCATATGTTGCCTTTTATAGGTAAAGCGCATGTAGCTTATATTCCCAATGGGCATATTGTAGGATTGAGTAAATTACCTCGCGTAGTAGATGCTTTTGCGCGCAGATTGCAGGTGCAGGAAAGACTTACTACCCAGATCAGGGATTGTTTACAGGATACCCTTAACCCTCTTGGTGTTGCCGTGGTTATTGAAGCACATCACATGTGCATGATGATGCGAGGTATTCAAAAGCAAAATTCTGTGACAACTACATCCGATTTTACCGGTGCTTTTCTTACAGAGAAAACCCGCGCAGAGTTTATTCATCTGTTAGGTTCTAAACTTCATTAATTTGGTTTTGGTTATTTGATTGGTTTAATTGGAAAGGCCCTGCTTCTGGCGGGGCTTTTTTTGACTCACTCCGGTCTTAGGGCACCTTTCCTACTTTCTCACTTTCCTATTTTCTTACTTTCTTATTTGATAATCAAATAGAGCCGCAGATGCAAGGTTAGATAATTTTTCCTAATTTTGTCACTTGTTTCCACAAAAAAAATGATACTATGAAGAAAGCGTTTGTATTTCCCGGTCAGGGAGCACAATTTGTCGGAATGGGAAAAGAGATGTACGACAATTCTGATCATGCAAAAGAGATGTTTGAAAAAGCCAATGAGATCTTGCAGTTTCGAATAACCGACCTTATGTTTGCAGGTACGGATGAAGACCTGCGTCAGACCAAAGTAACACAGCCTGCTATCTTTTTACATTCGGTAATTCTGGCAAAAACCATGGGCGAAGAGTTTGCCCCTGATATGGTTGCCGGCCATTCCCTGGGCGAATTTTCAGCACTTGTGGCAGCAAATGCCCTTAGCTTTGAAGATGGCCTTATATTGGTGAGCAAGCGTGCCATGGCCATGCAGAAAGCCTGCGAAAAGGAACCTTCTACCATGGCGGCTATCATTGGTTTGGAAGATAAGGTTGTGGAAGATATTTGTAAAGAAATTGATGGTGTGGTTGTACCTGCCAATTATAACAGTCCGGGTCAGTTGGTGATCTCAGGCAGTGTAAAAGGCATTGAATCAGCTTTGGTAAAACTGAAAGAAGCTGGAGCCAAACGTGCTCTTCCGCTTAAAGTGGGTGGTGCGTTCCATTCCCCCCTTATGGAACCTGCACGTATTGAACTCGCAAAAGCCATCAATGAAACTGCTATCAATGCTCCCATTTGCCCCATATACCAGAATGTAAATGCACAGCCAGTTACCGATCCTGCTATGATAAAGGCAAATCTTGTAGCACAGCTGACTTCTCCGGTAAGATGGACTCAGATCATGATCAATATGATTGATGATGGTGCCACAAAATTTGTTGAAGTGGGTCCGGGTACTGTTTTGCAGGGACTGGTTAAGAAAGTAAACAGAGATATTGAAGCGGTAAGTGCCTAAATTTAAGCCAGGTAAAGATGGTATATGTACTTTTTGTTATAGGATTTGTTTTTCTGATTTACGGAGCCAACTTCCTTGTAGATGGCTCAGCTTCCCTTGCCAAAAAGTTTAATATCTCCAATATTGTAATCGGACTTACTATTGTTGCCCTGGGAACTTCAAGCCCCGAATTGGTTGTAAACCTTGTAGCCAGTTTTCAGGAGAGCGAAGATGTGGCCCTGGGCAATATCTTAGGTAGCAATATCTCCAATATTTTTTTGATTCTTGGTGTATCGGCATTGATTTTCCCCCTTACGGTAAATAATAATACCCACTGGAAAGAAATACCCCTTGCTTTGCTGGCAGCTGTTGTACTTTTGATTGTAGCTAACGATGTATTAATTGACGGGTATGGCACGTCTATTATAACCCGAAGCGACGGATTAATACTTATTTCTTTTTTTCTGCTCTTTATGCATTATGCTCTTAGTATCGCAAAACTTTCGCAGCCTGAAATATACGTTATTAAGGTTTTTTCTGTGGGAAGATCATGGTTGATGATAATTGCAGGTATTGCGGGTTTGATACTGGGAGGTAAATGGATTGTGGATGGGGCAGTTGTAATAGCTGCATATCTGGGCATGAGCGAAGCACTTATAAGCCTTACTATCATCGCAATAGGCACTTCGTTGCCGGAGTTGGCTACTTGTGTTGTGGCCGCAATGAAAAAGAATCCTGACATTGTTATTGGTAACGTAATCGGTTCCAATATCTTCAATATTTTCTTTGTTTTGGGGATAAGTGCTGTTATTAAGCCCCTTCCTTTTAATCCTGTACTGAATTTTGATGTATATACCGGCATTATTGCCTGTACCCTGCTTTTTATTTTTCTTCTGTTACCCCGTATTAGAATACTTGAGAGATGGCAGGGAGGAATATTCGTTGCTATTTATGTGGCTTATATAATTGCACTGGTGGTAAGGGGTTAAAAAATTACTTCCCTGCCAGCATCTTTTCCCACTTCCAGGCAGAGCTGAGCATTTCGTCAAGTCCGGATTCCGCCTTCCAGCCCAACTCTCGGTTTGCCTTTTCGGGGTTGGCCCAAACTTTTTCAATATCTCCGGGCCGGCGATCAACAAACTCATGATTTACTTTTACGCCGTTTACCCTTTCAAAGGTTTGAATGATATCCAATACACTATAGCCGGTGCCTGTACCCAGGTTAAATATCTCGTAATTATCCTTGTTCTTGTTTTCAATCAGGCGGTTGATAGCCACCAGGTGGGCATTGGCAAGATCCATCACATGGATGTAATCGCGGATACCGGTGCCATCAGGGGTATTGTAATCGTTTCCGAAAACTTTCAGGCTTTCGCGCTTGCCAATGGCTGTCTGGGTAAGATAAGGTATTAGGTTATTGGGAACCCCCAGTGGTAATTCACCGATTAATGCACTTTCGTGTGCACCGATGGGATTAAAATATCTCAGCGCGATACCTTTCAGGCCGGTGCTCGCCACCTGATCGCTCATAATGTCTTCACAGATCTTTTTGGTATTTCCATAGGGTGAGAAAGCTTTTTTCAGGGGAGCATTCTCCGAAACAGGCAATTTATCCGGCTGGCCGTAAACAGTGCATGAAGAAGAAAAGACAAGCTTATCGCAACCCACGCTATCCATGGCTTTTAGCAGGTTTACCATACCCAGCAGATTGTTATGATAATATTTGAGCGGAAACTCTGATGATTCACCTACTGCCTTATAAGCAGCGAAA
>JBHEOF010000134.1:0-523 GCA_046261715.1 Bacteroidales bacterium | reverse complement strand
TCGTTATTCCTGCTAAAGTAATCCATCAGTGCTTTTTCATCGCACAAATCAAGTTTGGTAAACTCAGGAGCTTTCCCGGTGATCTGTGTGATATTGTCAACGACTTCGGGGCTGGAGTTAGAGAGATTATCAACTATAAGTACATCAAAACCATTCTCAAGTAAAACCACACAGGTATGTGATCCAATGTAACCGGTACCTCCGGTAACCAAAATCTTTTTGGGCATAATTCTTTATCTTTTCTTATTTTCAAATGGTAAAATTACAATTTTTAACCATCCATTCAATCATACCTTGTATTCAAATAAAATGATACAACTATTTTGTGTGATACGTAACTGTATTCAATTCATTCCATGCACCACGTGTGAAATCTGGTATTTGAACGGGCATACCCTGATTTGCAACAGAGACCTGTGACAGTTCAATTACAGACGACCATTCAGCAGCATCATACACATCCTGATCAAGAGGCAAACCATGGTGCAGGCAGTAAATCAATCTGTAGTCCATGATAAAAGCC
>JBHEOF010000133.1:477-5408 GCA_046261715.1 Bacteroidales bacterium | reverse complement strand
CCCCTGCAAGCATCCAGTTGGACAATTTGCGCTGGGAAACTATTACTTCTTACGATGTTGGGCTGGAGTTTAGTTTATTTGACGACCGGGTTTACCTGGAAGGGGATATATATAAAAAAACTACAACAGATATACTGTTTCCCAGATATGATATCCCGTATTCTTCAGGTTTTACCCAGCTCCGGTATTTGAATGGTGGTGAAATGACAAACAACGGCTGGGAACTGATGGCTGACGGTAAAGTAATCAGGACGAAAGACTGGCTGGTTTCGTTGAATTTTAACACATCCCGCAATATAAATTCCTTTAATGAATTACCCGAGAATTTTAACACAGAGCGTTCAACCTCGATTGGGAATGAGCAATTTCCCCGGCGGGTTGTAAAAGGAGAACCAATTGGTTCCTTTTTTGGATTCCGTTATCTCGGCGTGTGGTCCAGGGACGAAGATGTAGTGGCACGTGATGCAGACGGGAATCTACTTAGGGATAGTGAAGGAAGACCAATACCTTTGAGATACCGTGATTCATATACTTTTAAAGGAGGGGATCCAATTTATGAAGATGTGAACCATGATGGAAAAATTGATTTAAATGACGTAGTATATATTGGTGATTCAAATCCTGATTTTGTAGGAGGTTTTGGAGGTATGGTCCGCTACAAAAATTTTGATTTTTCTGCAGCCTTCCACTATCGTATTGGTTTCGATATAGTGAACGGAATAGCGATGCAGACGCAAGCTATGAACAACCGTAATAATCAGAGTAAGGCTGTTTTAAGGCGCTGGCGGGTGCAGGGTCAGGATGAGGAAAACATGCTGCCAAGGGCATTCATGTTTCATCCGGCAAATAACCTGGGATCGGATCGCTATGTGGAACCTGGTGATTATTTGAGGTTAAATAATGTGAAAGTTGCTTATCAGCTTAGCCAGGATATGTGCAGCAAAATTGGCTTAAGAAAAGCGAGTTTTACGCTTAGCGCCCGAAAACTTCTAACTTTTACAAATTATTCGGGGCAAGATCCTGAAGTTAGCCAGGATGCAAGCGATCCATTCTGGATTGGAGTGGATAATGCCCGTACACCACCACCCATGATTTATACATTTACTATCGGAGTTGGACTTTAATAAAGGACTTGAAGTATGAAACGAATAAAATTATTAAAAGTAAAATATTTGCTGCTGACCTTTTTGTTGACTGGCCTGTTTTCGTGTAACGAATCACTGGAGCTGTTGCCTCCGAGCGGATTGATACGAGACGAATACTGGAAAACAAAAGAAGATGTGGAAGCTGTGCTCATGGCCGCGTATGAGTCATTTGCAAGCATGGACCGCGAACTGTTCCTGCACGGAGAGCTTCGTGGCGATCTCCTGGAAGGAGGCCGGCTCCAAAGTTCACAGGAACAAAATATAATGGAGAATAATATTTATCCCGACAACAGCTTTACAAACTGGGATAACTTTTACCAGGTTGTAAATTATTGTAACGAGGTTATAAAAAATGCTCCTTTGGTGCAGGAGATCGATAATACATTCAACGATTTCAGAAAGCAAACTTTAATGGCCGAAGCATATTGGCTGCGCAGTCTGGCCTATTTTTACCTTGTACGAATTTATAATGAGGTACCGTTAATTCTTGAACCTTCGGAAAGCGACGACGTAGACTTTTATGTCGAGAAATCATCACAAGAGGAGGTATTAACACAAATGGTGGCAGATTTAACAGCGAACAGGGAGTTTGCGCCTTCGGGAAGTTTTCCAACAATTGCAGAAAATAAAGGCAGAGCATCAAAAGCGGCTTATGATGCATTACTTGCGGATATTGCGCTGTGGAGATTTCGGTATGACGAAGTGCTCCAACATGTTGCGGAGATAGAACGACGAGAGGTGTTTCAATTGTTGCCCAGTAACAGATGGTTCGAAATTTTTTATCCGGGTAATTCGCTTGAAGGTATTTTTGAATTTCAGTTTAGTAACGATCTGAATCAGTACAACAGCACATCGTGGTTAACATCACAGAACAGTTTACAATATTATCCCAGCCAGAAAGCGATTGAAATGTTCGGAAGCGAATATTCTGCTGAATTAATCAGGGGCCAGGGAGCAACGATTGCTGAAATTTCCGATGATAATTTTATTATATGGAAGTACAACGGGCAAGTGCCCGATCCGGTTGGCCAGGCCAGGCGTCCTGGGTCTGAATCGAGTAGTGCGAACTGGATTATTTACCGCAAAGCCGAAATACTGCTCATGAAGGCGGAAGCATTATCACAACTGGAACGATACCAGGAAGCACAAAATGTACTGAATGTTATCAGAGAGCGTGCTAACGTTTCTTTATTAAGCCTGCCGAACAGTCGTAATGCTTTTGAAGATGCGATTCTTGAAGAACGGGCACTTGAATTAGCTTACGAAGGCAACCGATGGTTCGATATTCTTCGGATGGGGCGCAGAAACAATTTTGCGCGGAAAGCAAGGGTGATTGAAATCATCGTGAGTAATGTCCCTTCTACGCAAAAAAGAATATTAGCGACGAAATTGACCAATCCAAGCGGTTGGTATCTGCCAATTTACGATGAAGAGCTCGAACGAAACAGGAATTTAGTTCAAAATCCTTATTATGATTTTTAAAATGAAACAATTAACGTATATAATCGCCGTGGTCCTGGCAATTTCGCTTTATTCATGCGGTTGGTTTGAAGAACCGGTCCATCCCAATCCAGGATTTAAGGATGTTGAAAAATTTACAATCTATGACTTTCTGAAAGATAGTGCAGAGTTCAGCAATTTTCTCGCTATCTTGGAATCAGGTGGGATAGCTAAAACATTAAGTGCTTATAACCCCGAGGAAATCGGCTACACTTTATTTGCGCCCGATAATAATGCTGTTCAGCAGTTTATCAGTGAAAACCAACAGTTTCCTTCGCTAAATGATCTTCTGAATAATTCCGAATTTTGCGCAGCTTTAGGACGATTTCATGTCGTAAATACAGCAGTCCGGTCCAGCGAATTTCCGTTTGGTGCACTTTCTAAGCCAACATTATCAAAAGATTATCTTACTGTAAGCTTTATTGTAGAAACCGACACATCCTTTTATAAGATTAATAACCAGTCAGTTGTAACCAAACGTGATATAAGGGTTTCAAACGGTTATGTCCATATCATCGAAAAAGTGCTTGAGCCGGTTGTTTTTACAACTTATGAATGGCTGGAACAAAACAGTGGCTATTCAATATTTAAAAATGCAGTGGATATTGCAGGTGCGCGCCCGCTTTTGGACATTAACCTGAAAGCCCCGGAAATGGAACTAACCCAGCCACGTACGCTGCTTGTTGAAGCAAATGAGGTTTACAATCAGGCAGGCATCCAGTCAGCAGAAGAGTTAGCAGAGTATATTAGCCCCGGTAACAATGATTATACGAATACCTCCAATCCTTTTTATAACTTTGTGGCTTATCATATTTTACTCGGCAGGTTTTTTATCGACGATTTTGAAGATATAGCAACCAACTACACCACATTGTCGGAAATACCGCTCAATATCAACGGGAACGGTGTTGACATCCTTATTAGTAAAGGAAAACAGGTATTTGATTCTATTATCGTTGAATCTGATACCACAATTATTGATTATATCGGGATAGATTATGATGATAGCAATGTGCTTACACAAACCGGTGCAATTCATTTTATCGATCGTGTTTTGGAACAACAAAATCCCTCACGCGCCACCAGGTATTTTCAATTTTATGAGGAACCACTTATAAACCAATACCGTCAGGAGGGAGGCTCATTTTTATTGAAAGAAGAAGATCCGTTGCAGTATATCGAATGGACAGGACCTGACCTTTATTATGTGAATGAAGACGATCCTGAATCGTCTGCTTCCAATTCAGATTATCTGTTTACAAACGGCGATTTCATCATTCGCTATCAAATACCCAGAATTGTTCAGGGACGATACAACGTATTTTTACGCGCTGAATCTTACAGTTCTTCCAATGCACTGGTGGAAGTATTTATCGACGGCAAAAAAGTAGGCGGAATCGTAGACTTCTCAAGGGGAGGTTCACCCACAAGTCCTTTCCGCACTGCAGAAGTCGGTAGTATATTTTTTAGCAGATATATGGAACATACAATTGAAATCAGGCCGATTATACCGGGTAGGTTTCTATGGGATTATATCCAATTTAGTCCAAATTAAAAATGCAGTATACAATGAAAATAAAAACAATAATATCAGCTATTATAATTTTGATGATCGCCAGTTGTAAGAAGGACTGGGAAAATCATTATGATGTTTATCCTGAAACAGTAAATCAAAATGTGTGGGAAGTACTTCAAAATAAATCTGAAGTTTCAGAATTTGTGGAGGCGTTAAAAGATTTTAAATACGATACACTTTTTAGTTCCGATATTTCGTATACAGTTTTTGCGCCCACAAATGAAGCATGGAGTAATTACACAGCAACCAATGAATTGGATACAATGCTTCTGAACTACCTCATTGCTCCCGCGTTTGTGCAATCAGAAAGCATTAAAGGGAAGAGAAAAATTCAGACCCGGGGTAAAAAATTTGCACTTTTCGAAAAAAACGGAAACCTGACGTTTGATGGTGTGCCACTGACAGATGAAAGTCCGTTGTACCGAAACGGCAAGTACTATATCATGGAAGAGGTGGCAGAACCAAAACCCAATTTATACGACTATTACAAGGTACATAATCCTGTATTAAAAGAATATATTGACAGCCAGGATTCAATTGTGCTTGATCTGGAGCGGAGTACCCCAACCGGTTTCAATCCGGAAGGAGAAACCATTTATGACAGTGTAACAATTGTATACAATAAATTTGAAGAAGAGTATTTTCCGGTTTCAAAATAATAGTCGGCCACATCTATATAGGCCGTATTGGTTTTTGTACTGGTGGGATAT
>JBHEOF010000133.1:0-467 GCA_046261715.1 Bacteroidales bacterium | reverse complement strand
CTTTGTCTGAAATGGCTTTAGATTTGAATATTCCCGGGTATACAGACTATAGCGATATACCGGACATATGGCAAAAAAACGTTTTGGTGCCGCATTTGCTGGAGCAAGGGGTTTTTCAGAATATGCTTGAACCAGAAGCATTTATGTTGAAGGCAAATCAGGATACAGTAAAGCTCAAAAATATTTTAGGGGACAGTATCCCAATATTCTATACTCCGGTTGACAAGGTAATAGCGAGTAATGGTTATTCCTACAATTACCAGGATTTTCAAATTCCTGATTCACTTTACAAGAGAACCGAAAAGTTTGAAGCAGAGTGGCTCACAGATGAATCTGGTGTAAATCGCTACTCCTGGAATGAAAGAGTGATTGTTCAAAGCGATAAAACATTCAGGCCCCTACAGGAAAATATCCGAACAGCTTCAAATGATACGATAGTCCGGGTACTATTCGACAGTGGATACGAT
>JBHEOF010000132.1:5043-5413 GCA_046261715.1 Bacteroidales bacterium | reverse complement strand
TCCATATATACTGTAATACGCGGGTCAATTGGATTATGAGCATCACCACTTCCAATCATAATATCAGTAATTATTTTACCAACCTCGTGATTTACATTTGGATATTTACTGTTAATCATACCTGTATATAAATTGTTCTCATTAGCCGGGTAATCATTTGCTGATAATATAAAAGCATCATCTGCTGAAGAAGTAATCAGATTTGCTTCTGAAAGGTCACTCATATTCGATGTAGCCATAGCTGCATCAACATAACGAACACGAAGTGCTAAACGCAACCTTAATGAGTTGGCCAGTTTTTTCCATTTCGCTACATCTCCACCATAAATCAAATCAGCAGATCCAAATGTTGGTTTACCAGCATCCAATT
>JBHEOF010000132.1:0-5033 GCA_046261715.1 Bacteroidales bacterium | reverse complement strand
CTTTCAGTTCTTTAAACAAATCTTCATAAATACTTTTCTGGGTGTCGTATTTAGGTTGCAGAACAGCGTCTTCAATTGGAAGGTTAGCCTCAAAATAAGGAATGTCACCATAGGTGTCAGTTACCTCAGCATAAGCCCAGGCCTTCAAAATCCTTGACATGGCAATTTTATTATTCAGGTCTTCATTCCCTTCTGCCTCATTGCGTTTATTGCAAATATTGATAATGTCGGCAAGATTTCTGGCATAATTTCCATAACAATTATTCCAAACACCCGGGGAATCACCTGTCGCAAACGGACGGTTGGCTCCACTGGTACTCATTCCACAGTAATTGCCCAATGTGCCGGTCCCATAAGGAGATCCAAAATGTATGGATTGAACTTCCACCCTTGTAAACAATAGATCAACGTTAATAAGATCCTCTGTTACAAGGCTATTCCTGGTATTAATTTCATCGTACTTATCAGTACAAGCATTGAATGCTAAAAGAAATAATGCTATTAATGAAACTAATTGAATTTTAATATATGTTTTCATATTTTTCAATTTTATATTATAGTTTTATTCAAACTAAAAAGTAAGTTTTACATTTAAACCAAAGGTTCTTGTGGTTGGTGTACCAAATACCTCAACACCTGCAGCACCACCATCAGTTGTTGGGCCAGATTCTGGAGATATACCCATGCCTTCCATGTGTTCTTCGAGGTACAGGAGATTCCTTCCAACCAAAGTTAAAGTCATACCTTTAAAAGGAGTTTTATTTAACAATGATGGTTGCAATGTATAACCCAACATCACTTCTCTAAGCATTATATAACTAGCATCTAAAACCATAAATTCGCCATTTTCGGCCCAGGCAGTGGAAGCGGCCCAGTAGGTTTGTCCGTCAACTGCTTTTGTATTTGGCTCATAGCCGGTTATATTACCATCGGCGTCAGTGACTGCAACAACCCCATCCCGCACACCTACGTATGGTAACTGATTTCCCTGATCATCCGTATCCTGCGGACGGCGCCCTTCTTCGGTAAATTTACCAGTTCCTTTTGCAAGCATCTGGTATTTTGTTGAAGATGTCAGTTCACCACCCTGTACAAAGTCGAGCAGGAAGTTTAATGAGAATCCTTTAAAAGAAACTGTATTATTTAAACCACCAATCCAGTCGGGTGTAATATTTCCAAGAACACTTTTTTTCGATTCCCTTAAATACGAACCACCAGGGCTTACAAGGTATTGACCATCAGGAGCTCTCTGGGCTCTGTATCCCACAATGTTACCGTATTTTTCACCCGGCCTTGCTTCAATATTGTTCGGGTAACTGGATGCCAGGGTATATGTTTCAACACCCGGAGCCAATTCAATTATCATGGATTGATTCTTTGCAAAGTTGGCGCTAACATCCCAGCTAAAACCGCTGGCGGTTCTAACCGGATTGGCATTCAATACAATTTCGAGCCCTTTATTCTGAATTTCACCGGCATTGATTACAACACTGTTGTATCCACTGGCAGATGAAATTGTAGTTGGTAATATCTGGTTGGTTGTTTTACCGTTATAATAAGTTGCATCAATACTCATCCTGTTTTTAAAGAAGCGTAAATCGGCACCTACTTCAAATGATTCAGTCAACTCGTTTTTCAAATCGAACAGAGGGATCTGCCCACTTTTCGAGGCTAAACTGCGTCCGCTATAACCTGTTGTATAGGAATTATAACCCACTTTTGTCAAATAAGGAGCAGAATCGTTACCTACCTGTGCCCATGAAGCCCTGACTTTTCCAAAACTTAAGATATTTTCATCAATTGCCATCGCATCTGTAAACACAAAACTACCAGCTACTGATGGGTAGAAGAATGATTGATTATTGAGTCCTAATGCTGATGACCAGTCATTACGACCGGTAACATCAAGAAAAAGGAAGTTTTTATATCCTACTTGAGCTGTACCATAAACCGATTGCATCTGTTTTTGCCACAGGTATGAACCTGGGTAAAACTCCTGTGCATTGCTAACATGGTAAACTCCTTCTGCTTTAAAATTACGGGCATCCATCGACATATAATCCCTGCGTTGAGATAATATACTGGCTCCGACAGTTGCTGACAAACTAAAATCATTAGAAACCTGTTTTGAAGCGGTCATTAAAACATCACCATTCAAATCTCTGTAATGGTTTGCTTCATTGACAAGTCGGCCTTTAGCATTAGCGCTTGATCTGGCACCTACAGGCCACTTTCTTTCCTGAAGTTCTGTATAGACATCGGCACCTACCCTACCCATTATACTTAACCAATCAGTTAGTTTCAGGGTTGTCGAAAGATAACCAAGAAAACGGTCGCGGGAGTCATCATTTCTAAGTTCATTTACCACATAATAAGGGTTGTACGTTACACCTGGCCAGCGTCCCCATTCACCGGTTGTTTCATAATATTCTTTTAACCAGGGTAGCGGCACATAACGCCCCATAATAGCAAAAATGTTTGAAACGTTTTCTGCAGTTGATCCAAGGGGTGGCCTTTGACTTCCTTCTGTACGAATATAATTCATTTTTGCATCAAACGATAAGAAATCAGTTAATTGCGACGTAGTCCTTAAGCTAACATCGTATTTTTTAACCTCATGGTTAGGAGTAATACCTTTAATACTTGTATTACCTAAAGAGAGTCTTGATGTAGTTTTCTCATTTCCTCCGCTTAGTGCAACATTATTACTATTGGTAATACCAACATTGTAAAAATCTCTGACATTGTTTTCCGGTTGAGGAAGCAATACCAATGTTCTGGTATTTTTATCTTCAGGATAAACAAATGGGTCAACTATTGTCCTTCTTCCGTCTAATGGTGGTCCCCAACTGTCGCCATGCCATGTATCCATGGTTTCATAAAATTGACCACTTCCTGGTGGAATTTCCTTCATACTACCATAAAGGTTAGTACCTTCATAACCTGTAGCATATTTGTTCTGGAAAGTTGGGAACAGATTCAGCACATCAATAGAAACATTAGAGTTTATTTCAACACCAATACCTTTTTTCTTTTTCCCCGATTTTGTAGTAACCAGGATAACACCGTTAGCACCCCTTGAACCATAGAGGGCAGAAGCATTTGGACCTTTCAGTACCGTTACTGATTCAACGTCTTGCGGATTGATATCACCAATGCCATCACCATAATCCAGCGAACCCCAAACACTATTTGGACTACCAGACATAGGCAGGTTAATAATTGGAATACCATCAACTACATACAATGGTTGGTTTGTACCTGAAATAGAACTGTTACCACGAATAGTCACACTGGAAGAACCACCTGCGCCGCCAGATGTTTTCGAAACCTGGACACCTGCAACTTTCGCAGTAAGGTATCCTGTAAGATTAGTCTCCCTGCTGGCAGATAAATCTTCCTCTCCAATCTGTTGAGCAGAAAAACCCAAAGCCTTTACTTCCCTTTGGATTCCTAATGCCGTTACAACTACCTCACCCAATGCTTCGGACGACATGGCCATAGCTACATTTACAACATTAGAAGTACCCAAAAGTACTTCCTGAGATTCCATCCCTATAAAAGAAAAAACAAGCGTACCTGCTTTATCCGGGACATTGATCGAATACTTTCCATCAGTATCGGTAATTGTACCAACATTGAGGGACCCTTTTAACACAACAGTTACTCCCGGCAGAGATAGTCCATCTGATTCAGATGTTACCGTACCGGTAATAGAACGTTGTTGTGCAAACACACTACTCAATATTACGAGAGAAAGTGTAATTGTTACAATGAGTCTTTTTTTCATACAAAAATTAGTTTTTAATTAAAAAATATTGATTTAAGGATTTTCTTAAACCTCACTGTTTTTCATAAATTTCATATAAGGATTTGTTTTTAAACTTTATTGCTTACGTATTATTGCAAATTAGATTTCATTTCCTTTTATTTCATTTATTTAGCAACAAATATAACAATCAATTTAGACTTTGAAACAAAAAATCACAAAAAATCACAAAAAATGAATAAAATAAATAGGTTATATTCAATTCAGTTATGTTTTTTCATCAATATAATAACCGTATAAAAGGAATTGCTTTCTTTTCAAAGCATAAATTATCCCACGCATTGATTATAAAATATCAATACTGGTAAGGGAATAATGTCAGGAACATCTCATAATAAGGTATGTAAATCATTATACCAGAGTTAATTTTGAATGATATAAATAAGGTATGAATTAAATAAACTAAAAAAGGGAGAAATAAATATTTCCCCCTTTTAAATTATTTTTTGAAATTCAAAACACGATTTCCTTTCGTTTCGGATTCAAGAAGCTGGTCATTTGAAAGAAATAACCATATAAAACCCGATATTTTGCAATTATTATTTTACTTATACAACAATCCCAAATTTTTCTTTTGCAGTATCCCTGAAGTTCTCATAAACTTTAAATGCATTTGTACCCCCAGCCGCTGTGGTAGATACAGCACCGGTAAGATTTCCGAATTTTTGACATTCAGGAATACTGTTGCCATTGATGAACTTATAGATAAAACCGGCATTAAAACTATCTCCGGCACCAATTGCATCAACTACCTGCTTATTTAGAAACGGGGGCAAATCCAACAACTGATCATTGAAATGTACCTTTGATCCCTTATTCCCCCTTTTAATAACCAGAATATTGGTATATTCTTTTATTGAATCAATGGCTTCTTTCAAATTATCCTTTCCTGTCAGAAACACTTCAGGGAATTTTTCAATTTCATCGAGAATGAGGTCAACATTTAATTCCCCAACAACCAAAACATCATATAACTTTTCCATTTTCAATATCTAATTATTTATCACTTTAATTTTTCCCAATTGATACCAACCATCACCTACTTTGCCCTCGATAGCCAGGTTAATCCCTGGCAGATGTTTCAACTGATCGACCAGGGCAATCTGTACATCGTAAGTTCCTGCGGGCAAACCGAGCGGAACAAATACAGCATCATCGAAAACAACATCGCCTGGCAACCACTCTTTCAGATTTACATCTGGAA